>JAFGFL010000067.1 GCA_016931055.1 Candidatus Omnitrophota bacterium
CTTGGAGCGTTATCTGTATGTATTGTTTTTGCATACACTTAGGATAGCAGATTTCCTAAGAGTTGCACTTAATTCTTGAACTCGGGCCTGAAATTAAAAAATTGAAACTAAAATTCAAGAAAAAGAAAATTCACGCAGGATTTGAAGTTAATTCACGAGGCATGATTTTGCCAAAAGAAAAAGATGTGGATTGCTGCCTTGTTAAGGCAGAAAGTGGTTCGATAGGGCAACGGAAATTAGATTGGTTTATTCCTGTGGTTGCTATCGAAGTTAAGACGTATCTTGACGCGACCATGTGGAATGAGGCGCAATATAGTGCCATTTTGCTTAAACGGGTTAACTCGTCAGCTCGTGTTTATGTTTTTGCTGAGGATAATCAAGTAAGGTTGAGTAAAATTACAAGAGAATCACCCATTGATGATGTTTTTGTTATTAGATCACCTCATTCTAGACGAATTAATCCTTTTGTCGTCTTTGATTTTCTTCAACAAATTCGAAGAGATTTAAAAATGATAATTATGCCAACCTCCAATATAGTAGTAGGAAGGCTTATTAATAGGTGAACAACAATAATTGATAGTATGCTCCTACCCCCTATGAGCATTGGCATTTCAAGGTTTAATATTTTCCGTGCCTCCGGATATAAAAGATTATCACAGAAAATTTGGGTTTTGAACAAAAATCGAGTCTCCAGGGAGGAAGACATCAAAACCCTTTCTTAATATCTTTCAGGGACGCTTGAGGTTATGGCGGAAGAACCAAGCAAGACCAAGTCTAGGCTTCCTTGTGATTGTTTATATTGAACTCAGAATTTCCGGCACACAATACTTATTTCGGGAATTAAGTGTTGTCCCCTTTTATCGATTGACAGATTTGGCTTCATTGTTTAAAATCAACGAATCCAAATCAAAATCAAGCCTTCAAGAGAGAAGGAAGATTAATAAAACGGGATTTTAGGCCAAGCTTTTATCGCAGCACAGGCACTGCTTTAATCTTGATGGTTAACCATTAAGACAGGGAGGGCAATATGTCGTTCGTAAAGGAATTCAAAGATTTCGCCATGAAGGGAAACGTCGTGGACATGGCCGTCGGTATCATCATCGGCGGCGCTTTCGGGAAGATCGTTTCTTCCGTTGTTAATGATATTATTATGCCGCCTATTGGGCTAATGATGGGTGGGGTCAATTTTACGGATTTGAAATTTGCCTTGAAAGAGGCCCAACTGGACGCCGCCACGAACACCATGAAAGACGCCGTTACGCTGAATTATGGCCAATTCATTCAGACAACGGTTGACTTCATTATTTTGGCTATCGCGATCTTTATCATGATCAAGGCCATGAACTCGTTAAAAAAGAAAGAAGAGGCCAAACCGGCGGCGCCTCCAGCGCCCCCGAGAGAGGAAGTGCTGTTGACGGAGATCCGGGACATTTTGAAGAGAAGTTAATTGGAAAACTTATAAGACTTGGAAGAAGCCAGGGACAGCGCCTATTTTTCAGAAGCAATTGGTTAAGATAGGTTCTGTCCCTAATTTTCAACTTTATGGACATATCTGTCAGCGTTGAACATTTGAGTAAAACCTTCATATCCCAGTCCCAGGGGCACCGCAGGATTAGGGCCTTGGACGACATTAATTTGGAGATATACCAGGGTGAGATTTTGGGGATCTTGGGCCCGAACGGCGCCGGCAAAACGACGTTCCTCAATATCCTTTCCACTCTGCTTTTGCCGGACAGCGGGTCAGTCCGGATTTACGGCAAGGGGCTCACGGCCTCCAATTACGGCGAATTAAGGATGCTGTTCAACATGTCGTCAGGCCACCCCAACTTTCCCTGGTGCCTGACGGTCGAAGAAAACCTCAAATTTTACGGACGGCTTTATGGCCTCAGAGGGAAACGGCTAAAGGCGCGCGTCAGCGAGCTGATCGATATGTTCGGATTGTCCCACGCGGTGCAGCAGAGGTTTGACGAGCTCTCAAGCGGCACAAAGCAAAAGCTGGCTTTGGCCAAATGCCTTTTAAACGGCCCGAAAATCATATTCCTTGACGAACCGACCGTCGGGCTTGACCCGGATATCGCCATCAAGATCCGCGAGCTGATCCTCGATATCCATAGGAAGTCCCAGGCCACGATCCTTTTGACGACCCATAACATGAGAGAAGCGGAATTGATGTGCCGGCGCATCGCGTTCTTGAAGAGCGGCAGGCTGATCAAGCTGGCCTCTCCCGATGAATTAAAAAGGATGGAAGGCAAAAACGACCTCGAAGAGGTTTTTGTTTCTTTGGCCAGGGACAAATCAATGGTGGAAGGATCTGTGAAACAAGGGGACTTTTCTGAAATGGCGTCTATCAAACGGGAGAAGACTGATACCCGCCAAGAAAATAATAGGCCGTTGGAGATTGTTTCCTGGCTCAACAGGTGTTTCGCTTTCACTTACAGGAATTTTTTGTTCGCGATCAGGAATTTCTTTTCGTTCGCCGAGCTGGTTTTCTGGCCGATCGTCAGCTTGATCTCGATAGGGCTTATGGGGAGATTCCTGCAGTTGGAGGACAAGGCCCTGGCCTTTGTCCTGACGGGCACGATCACAGCCGGCATCCTGCAGGTCACCCAGTTGGACGTGGCCTACAGCCTGCTTTACGAAGTATGGTCCAAGAGCGTCAAGCACACCTTTCTCACGCCGATAGGGACCAGCGAATATCTGCTGGGCTCCTGGGTGATCGGGATCGCGCGGGGCTCGATTATTTTTGTGATCCTGGGACTGTCGGCGATCGGCCTTTTCGGGTTCCGGTTTCCCGGCCTTGTGACGGCATTCATCTTCTTTTGCGGCGTTTTCTTAAGCGCGCTTCTTCTGGGCATGCTGGTCTCGTTTTTGATCCTGATCTTCGGGCAAAAAGCGGAAATAACGGCATGGATGCTGTCTTATCTTTTCATGCTCATCTGCGGGATTTATTACCCGATCGGCATTCTCCCGCGTTTCTTCGGTTATGTGGCCCAGATGATCCCCCTGACGTATTTTCTGGAATACTTCCGCCGGGATTTCGGATTCTCGCCGGTCCTGGATCTAGGGCTGGTGAAAGGTTTTGGGCTCAATATTCTGTACCTATGGGCAGGCCTTTTCCTGATGAAATACGCCTTCCATCAGGCGAGGAAAAAAGGCGTGATCGTCAGGTTATCGGAATAATAAGGGAAATGGCTTTTTAGGATTAGAGGGGCTTCCGGATTTTTTGCCCTTCGCGATTTAATGTATTGCGGAGGGTTTTTGTTTGGGATAGAATGAGGCAAAAAGGAAAAGAAGATTTGGACCATTCACGCATCCGCGTTATGAGAGAAAACACAATTCCTTTTCTGATCGTTTTGCTGATCGCGGGGATAGCCGTTTATTTCAATTCCTTCTTTAACGGCTTTATCTGGGATGACCAGACGATCATCGTTTTAAATGAATATATCCGCGGGTGGAGCAATCTTCCCGCCATCTTCACGACGGACCTGCATCAGTTCAGCCTTGAACAGAGCAACTTTTACCGCCCTCTGCAGGTGCTTTCCTACACGCTCGATCACTCTTTTTGGAAGCTAAAGCCCATGGGGTATCATATCACCAACGTGTTATGGCATATCCTCAATGCCATGCTGGTCTATTTTCTGTTTAACGCCGCGGGAAAGCGTTCGGCGGGAGAAAAGACGGAAACGAAATGGCCCGCATTTTTGACCGCTCTTATTTGGCTGGTCCATCCTCTTCACACCCAATGCGCGACCTACGCTTCCGGCCGCGCGGACCTTCTTGTAACAGCGTTTATCCTGTCAACGCTTCTTTCCCACATGGCAGGGAACGTTGTGTGGACGGCGGGATTTTTTGTCCTCGCGCTGCTTTCAAAAGAATATGCCTTGATAACGCCTCTTTTGCTATTGATGGTTGATTCCTTTTTATATATTCAACGGGCGCAATGGACTTTGGGGAGGATGTTGAAACGATACGGGGCTTTGCTGATCGTTTTGGCGGTTTATATTATTCTGCGCTTGACGGTATTATCTTTTCCGAGTTCTTCGGATGATATCATCTATCCTCATTTGGGTTTCCGTATTCTCACCAGCGCCAAGGCGATTGGCATCCTGATAGGTTTCCTGGCCGTGCCTCTTAAACTGTCTTTTTTGCGCAACATCGACTGGGTCGCGCCGGAGGCAGACGGCGCGGCGTATCTCTGCCTGGCGGCTGTCTTGGGGCTCATCGCCTTTTCTTTTGTGATCAGAAAGAAAAACCCTCTGGCCGCTTTCGGCCTCTTTTGGTTCTTCTTGGCCTATATGCCTTATATGAACATCATTCCGCTTAACGCCAACGTGTCCGAACATTGGATGTATCTGTCTTCCATCGGGCTGATATTTGCCTTGGTGAGCGCGGTTGGGACGGAAATCCGCTCAGGTCGGGGGCGACAGGTTGCCGTATATTTGGCCGCTCTCCTTGTCGTTTTCTATGGAGCCCGCTTGGTAAGGCGGAATTTTGATTTCCGAGATGAAATCGTTTTCTACGAAAAGGAAATTAAGGAAAATCCTGACAACGCCCGCGTGCATTACAATTTAGGCACGGCATATGTCAAGCAAGGGAACTATGAAAAGGGGATACCCCTTTTGGAAAGAACGGTCGCGTTGGACCCGAAGTATGCCGGCGCGTATGGCAATTTGGGGCAGACCTATTATGAATTAGGCCAACTGGACAAGGCCATTGAGTATTATGAAAAAGCCGATGCCCTATCGGACGCCCTTGTTGAAAATCCCGTGAACCTGGCGCGCGCTTATGCACAGACGGGCCAATATGACAAGGCCGTTCCTTTACTGGAGAAGGCGCTGAAATTAAGGCCCAACCATGTCGGCGCGCTCAACGACCTTGGCGTTGAATACGGCCGCCGGGGGGAATACGACAGGGCGGAAGAACTATTCAGGCGTGTGCTGCAGATAGAGCCCAATAATATTGCGGCCCAGCGCAATTTGGCTCTTATCGAAGAACTAAGACAGCGTTGAGGAATCCTGATCAGGCTCCAGCCTGATGGGTTCCGAACTATTCCTTATCCACATATATTCCCAAATTACCCACCCAGATTCTCATAACTAATTGGTTATGACACGGAAATTTGGTTGATAATTAAAAGCCATTACACTGTACTGATTGAATGATTTTAAACTGAAGCTCGATCCA
>JAFGFL010000068.1 GCA_016931055.1 Candidatus Omnitrophota bacterium
CCACCAGACCCCGTCCCGCAGGAGTTCCAGAAAATTTTGAAGCCCGACAAAGACCATCGCCGGGCTGATCCCGTCCCAATCAAAAAAAGACAATTTGAAAATATAAAAGAACGGGAAGATATAGAAAACAGAAAAGACCGCCACCGCAGGGGCGATGAAGAGGTAATTTTTGAAGTTGGAGGTCAGTTTGTTCGAGCTTATCATAAAATCATCTACTTGCCCATAGACGTACGTGAGATGTAAGACGTAAGAAGTAAGACGTCCAGGTTTTAAGATTTACAGAAGGATTCCGCCTTTCGTTCCATTGTTACAAGCATCGCATAAATATGTCCATACTGTTCGTCAAGTTTTTCGAAAATTTCTTTTGTTATATATTTGCATTCTAAGGCAAATTCTAACCAGGTTTGCGTTTCAGCCGCTTCTTGAGTACAATCCGTTATCTTATTTATAAAGACAGCTTTATATTTCCGTTTTCTCCAGGCTTCAGATAAATTGGCACATACAGATCTGGACGCTCTTCGAACCTGGTCTATCAAGGAATATTGTTCATCCCTGGGAAATTTCTTTGTCATCTCAAAAATCTCCATCGCCGAATCAAATGCTTTTCGATAAACATTTAATTCTCTCACATTTCCCGCATAATTATTTATTTTTAGTTCTTCTTTCATGCAAATTTCACTTCCCTTCTGGCAACCGTTCAACCCACGTCTTACGTCTCACATCTTACGTCTTACGTTACCCTGTTCCCTTACCTGCGTTTCGCCTCCTTTTCCATCTCCCGCACCTTGACTTCCTGAACCTCCTGAGCAACTTCTTGCGGCGTCTTTTTCCCGAGAATGATCAATTGAAGGCCTTTGGCAAAGCGATCCTTAACTAACGTTTGCTCGTCCAACTGCCAGGCCGTCGGATGCGTGGCATGATCCATCCCGCGGGCAAATTCTTCCAGGACCTCCGGGCCCGCGGCCAGTGCCATGCGGTTCGAAGGCAAATTCCTTGTTTCTTTCGCCAGGTATTCCTGTTGCTCTTTCGCTGTCAGCCATTTTAGAAAATCAACGGCCTTAGGCTTACGGGAAGAGCGGGCGTTGACCACAAAGGACGATCCCGCCCCGCCCCAAACCTTCATGGGGAATTCCGGGCTGATCGCCGGAGGGAGCATCACGCCGTAGGGAAGTCCCGGATTCATGGCATGGTACACATTAACGCTCCAGGAACCGTTAAAAGCGAAGGCGGCCCGTTCCAAAGCAAAATCCTGCTCCGCTTCCTTATTCGGTTTCGTCACGATTCCCACGATCAGCATGTCATTATCGGACAATTCCTTGATCATGTTGAAAACCTTGATCCAATCTTCATCCGTATAAGGGACTTCGCCGCGGTAGGTCGCCATGATCTTGTCTTCACCCATAATATTAAACGCGTAGTTTAAGGCAAAACAACCGACCATCCAGTACTCGCCCCAGCCGGAAACCATTCCGGAGATGCCGACCCTTCTTAAAGCCCGGCCGATCTCGATAAATTCCTCAAATGTTTTCGGAGGGTCTTTATACCCCGCCTTCTTCAATAGCTTCTTATTGTATAACATCATGATCGTGGTGACGTCAAGAGGGACGCCATAAATGCCGGGCTTGATGCCGTAAGAGTTGCCCTCTTCGAAGGTGTTTGTCTTTAACGCCTTTTCAAAGAGGCTCTGTTCCCACTCGGAACCGTTCATCCGGAATTCCGCGGTCAAATCGGCGACATAACCGTACCTCACAAAGTCAGAAAAAGTCTTCTTGGTATCGAGGATCCCGAATATGTCGGGGAGAATATGGGCTTGAGTGGAAGCGGTGATCTTTTGCGTATAAACATCGGAAGGGGCGAAGAGGTCCATTTTGACCTTGACGCCTGTTTGTTGCTCATACTTTCGCGCTAATTCCTGAAAGGCATCGTTACGGTCGGTCATCCAATGCCAGACCGTAACCGTGTTGAGATCGCCCTGTTTTTGCGTGCAACCGAAACAGAGCAGAAGGAATAATATTATTGCTGATGTTCTTTTCAATAGTATTGCCTGTCTATCGACCAATTAAACTAAAGTGAAATCCAAAACTCTAAATCCAAAACCCAAAATAAACTCAAAACCCCAAACTCAAAACATCTAACAGCATTTCTTGGATTTTGGGTTTTGGATTTTGGATTTCACCATTTCTTGACTTAAAATCTGACCTACCTCAATACAACCTTGATATCACATTCCTCAGGGGCGCTTTCAATAACAGCGCGCTTGATCTTCACCGCGTTTGCGCTTCCCTTATCTATTTCAACAGGCTTGCCATTGATGAGTAACGAAACGATCTTATAGGCCCCGTAATCCAGCTTTTTCGGATTTTCATAAGTCACACTGACTTTTCTGCCGGCAAAGGGGCATGTTGCCGACGCCACGCCTGTTTGGGGATCAAATTCTTCTTTGACCAGCTTGGGGGAGATCAGCAAGTCGCCTTTTTCTCCCCGGACCCCAAAAACATCCACCAGTTTCATAAGGACCAGCCAACTCGCGGAACCCGTCAAATAGTGGTAATGCCCGCGCCCTTCTGAATCAAAATACTCCGGGATCCCGGGATAGGTCTTGTTTCGGCCGGAATCCGCACACATCCGGTAGACCGAAGACAGGATGTTGTATCCTTCACTGACATATCCTCGCTTGTATAAGGCGCACGCATACATGATGGACATATGATTAAAAAAGGACCCGTTCTCCTTTGTGCCATACGCGAATCCGAACGCCCTCCCGAGGTCCAGATAATGTTCGACATGAAAATCGGTATTGAGCCGCAGCCCGCCTAAGCCTTCATCCCACAAATACGTCTTTACCGCGCCGATGATGCTTTCGATCTCTTTTTCGTTTGCCAGCCCGCTGAAAATCGGGAAGACCTGCCCGGCCAGCGTCATGCGCGCATGCCCGCCCTTCATGCCTTCCACGCGCTCTCCCTTATTATCATAATAGCCGTTAAACCATTGATGCGTTCGGCCCTTTTGTCCGGCATCCACGACTTCATACCTGCGGACATGATCAAAAATCCATTGCCCCTTAGCCCGGAGGTCTTTTGCGATTTCCCCGATGGATACCATGACCCGCTCGCCGCTGACAGAAGGCTGCACCGATGGGAAATATGACTCGATAAGAAGTTCTCTCTTCTTCTTCCAATCATTATAATCCGCCGGCGTTTCCGCCAGAGTATCCAAAAGGATTTGTACTTCCGCCGCTAATTGAATTTCCTTGACCCCCCTCGCCGATGAAAGATCCTCCAGAAGGTCTGCCAAAGCCAGCAAGTTCCCGCCGTAAAAAGAGGTGAACGCCACGCTTTCCCCGCGCTCACGCGCCATGTCCAACCCGTCGTTCCAATCCGCGGCCTCAAGCCGGATGATATTATGCTCGCCGACATTAAAAAACTGCGCCAAATGTTCAACGAGGAGGTGCTCTATAATTGTGCCCTTATAGATGCCGCCCTGTTGATCTGTCAGCCAATGGGCATCGTCCGCCGTCCGGGAATAATCTTTGTCATTGGCCCGTGACAGCTGGGCATCGCGAAAATACGTGTTCTCTTCCAGCAGGATATCATAATCACCAGTCTGGTTCGTATAAAGCAGCAGAGTGATGAGCGGCCATACGCCGTGGTCCATCCACACGCGCGTTATCGCGTTTCGGTCTCCGAGGAACTCCCCGGGAACGCTGCCGATGATCGTGGCGTTGGAGCCGTCGATGCGCACGCCTGCAAAATGATCCGCCAGGACCTTGCGGGCATTCTTCGGTTCGATAAGGACCACTGACAACAAATCCTGCCATATGTCCCTCCATCCCTTGCCGCCCTTGCCATAATCATGCTCCGGCAGGAATGAGCAGCCGAAAATCCTGCGCAAAACAGGCTGCAGGGAGACCCATCGCATCCACGCGTCGACGGCCGGATCTCCTGTCGAGAAATGGATCGCCCGGGATTTCTGCGCCCAATAGGTTTTGTTTTCTTCAAGCGCCTTGTCATATTTCACGGTGGAATTGAACTGGCCAAAGGCCTTGACCATTCCTTTGCGGTCCGAGGCGGCTCCCAAAAAAATCAGATAGTCCCTGGATTCGCCCGGCGCCAATGCCTCGTCGCCAAACCGCAAAGCCCCCACGGCTTCCTTACCGTCCAATTTTTCTTTTGGCAAAGCGGTGGGCGCCCTATTATCGGTAACTGCTTCCGGCGCCTCAACATCTCCCCCTTCCCCATAAAAACTTTCGGCTGTCGGGAATGTCCCCGCAGGGTTTCGTCCTCTTGAGTCTATCCCTAATACATAATAAATCGTTTCGTTGGCCTTATGCCTTCGTTCATCAAAGGCCATCGTTGGCTTGACACAGACGCCGTAGGGCAATTGCTCTATCCTGTTGAGCAGGGACGTCACGTGCTCATGGTCCTGCTTATGGGCCAGCGCGCGGCCAAAGATCGGGAGGCTGAAGGTAGGCGTAATCACGCGCTTCTCTCGGGAGATATTGCGCACCGTGACGCGCATCAATTCGATGTTGCCGTTTGTAACGGGCACAAAATTCAGGGCCTCTATTTCAAGCCCCGCATCCTTATGCACGCGCTTTAATTTATGCCAGAGCATCCCGGCCTCGATGGCGGCATCAACGCCGTCCCCGGATGTCAGGGAAACGATCCCCCGACCTTTCACATAGCAAAAGAAATTGCGCATATCCTGCCTGAGGTCTTCAATGGAAACCGGTTTGGTAAGATAGCGGCCCGCATCAAATTTGATATCGCCGCTTAAGCGGGGAGAAATTGCGGATTTGACGCTTCCGGCGTCAACTCCGCAAAGAGGGAAATAGAGCTGGCGCAGGTTAAACGCCTTTTGCGAAACAAAGCTGACCCCATCCGGAAGAAAGTCATAAAGTCCCGTTCCAGATTGTCTAACAATGCTCTTTTTTGATTGGTCAGCGACACGCGGCATAAACAATGTTTTTTAAAGGGGACAGCGCCCTTTTTTCTCATTTCCTACGCCAAAAAAGGGCGCTGTCCCCTTTATTGGCCTGGCCTTTGAACCCAGGGATAATAATGAGACATATTCTAATACACATGAGGTCTATTAACAAGAAATAACCATAAGGGAAAATCAGGCAGGATAAATAAATATTTTTAGGTAGCAGAATCTGGTTCTATGAATTGGTAAGACCGCCACATATCCATTAAGGCAATCTTATGGAATTTTATTCCGGCATTCCACATGTCTGCATCCTTATGTTTTACCCAAACCACTTCACCGCGGAGGGTCAGCGCCTCTTTCCCGTCCGGGATCCTTATCTCCAAATTAACATGATCATTAAGGTAGACCCGTTCTGTGGTGGTGATCTTGACGCCTCCGGCCGAGGCATCGCGCAAATAGACATCTGTGCCGAAATCACTGCGGGTATCTTTGAACCTGGCGGGAAACCTTGACGGAAAGCGCTCGAAAAGACGCTGTTCTTTTTGAGGAGAATTTAATGCCTGTCCGGCATCCGCAAGCGGGTCATCCATAAATCTATTTCTTTTTTTCTTCACTGAAAAAACTGCTTAAGCGGGATTTTGATCCTTGCAAAACATCCTTAAACGACACGCCAACTCTGTAGCTATTTGAATTCATGATGCGGTGCACCCATTGCACCCTTCCGACAACAAAAACCGGCGCGCCTTCGGCCGTAACATCAATCTCGATCGGCATTTCCTTATTGACGGGAATACGGTGGCGGGACACAAAGCCTAAACCCCCTTCACTAAAATCAATAACCTGAGTGTGATCAAACACGCTGCCCCTTTTCCCCTCAACAGGGACAACGCACATTTTTCGCGCATTTCTTCTATGATCGGCCATCTCTGTAACCTATTTGTTTCGTTATATTTAAGCTCTGTTCAATCCTGAATTTTTCTTCGTCTACCCCTCACGAAAGCGCTTTCGTCACAGTAACTATAATACATAAAAATCTAAAAAGCAAACTTTTCATTAAAATTTTTTTATTTGATGATATACTAAATCCGTTTGGCAGAGAATTCAAAGACCTAAACCATGTTTAAGATTACTGATTATATCACTTTTGTAGTTTTTCTCTACTTTTTTTACACCGGCTGGCGCAAAGGGTTCCTAAGGACTATTCTAGGGCCCCTTTCCCTGGTTGCCGGATGCTTGATAGGCTACAGTGACTATCAAAAAAATCATAATATGATTGGCGCCCTCACCATCTGCATCATCAGCCCTTTCATCATTTGCCTCTTAGCTTCTCTTATCCTCAGGCTCTGGAACAAGGCAGTCAATAAAAATCAGCCGCCTTCAGAGTTCAGTAGTTTATCGGGAGGCATCTTCAATATCCTTTGGGGCGGCAGTTATCTGGCCATGATGCTGGTCCTTATCACGTTCATCCCGCTGAAAATGGGCTGGTTTGAAAAAGCGCAGAAGGATGTCCTTGAATCAAAAAGCTATGCGTTCATCGACAGGATCATCAAGGCCAAAGTCCCGATAGGGATTCCTGACATTAAGAATATGGCCGACGTCTGGCAAGATCCCGACAAGTTCAAGAAAATGGAATCAACCGAGGAGTTTAAGGCCCTGCAGGAAGACAAAACCATGTTAGAGCTTTTTTCGGACCCTCAGATCGCCGAACTCGCCCGCAATAAAGATTACAACCAGCTTTTATCCCATCCCAAGATACAGTCTGTCTTTCAGAACAAGGAATTGCTGGAAAAGCTCTTCGCGCTTAACAAAAAGATGATGGAAGAAGACGGCATCGGAGAAAAGACTGCCCCCGAGACATCGGGGATCCCACCGGCGGGAAATTAGCAACAGGCCCCACCTCTTTAAAACACAAGATTACAAGTATCGTGGGATTGAAATTATTTGAAATCAATAGAAATTTATCGAAATTAATCGCAACCATTAAAATTGATTTACTCAACGGGAAGCCCGACAAATCTCTATTAATTTCAACAAATTTCCATTAATTTCGAAATTCCTGATTCTTTATTATCTTGGGATCTTGTGCTCTTTTATTTCCCGATACAAAACCGCGAGAAGATGTTATCCAAAAGGTCCGCGTCGATATTCCGGCCGGTAATGTTGTCCAGGAAGCTGATGGCGATCTTGACCTCTTCAGAGACAAATTCCAGCGATAGCCCGTCGGACAAAATCCCCCCTGCCTTTTCCAAAGCGGCCTGACAACTTAGAAGCGCGCTCAGGTGGCGCAGGTTGCTGATGAGGATGCCGTGCGTATCGATCTTTTTATCGTGCCAGACATGTTTTACGATGGCCTCTTCAAGCTGCTCAATGCCGGTGCGCTTGAGCGCTGAGATGTTTACGGTCCGGGCCATGCCGTATTTCTTTTTGATGGCCGCCTCATCCATCCTCATGGGCAAATCGCATTTGTTAAGAACGGCCAGCACGTTCTGACCTTCGGCAACATGCATCAACCGCTCATCGTCCCTCGTCAAATCTTTCGACGCGTCGAAAACAAAAAGGACAAGGTCCGCCCCTTCGATGCACAGATGGCTGCGCCTGACCGCCTCCTCCTCAATCAGGTTGCGCGGCTCAAGGATGCCGGCGGTATCAACCAGCTGAAACGGAATGCCTTTGATCTGCGCGGACTCCTCAATCGTGTCTCTCGTCGTGCCGGCGATCTCCGAGACAATCGCCCGGGGTGTTCTTAAAAGGACGTTCAAAAGCGAGGACTTTCCGGCGTTCGCTTTCCCGCAAATAACGATCTTGATGCCCTCTTTCAGGATCCGCCCATGTTCGCCGGTCCGCAAAAGTTGGCCCACGCGTTCCTTCGCCGCACCAATGACCCTGCCCATCTCCCGGGCATCATGCGCCTTTTTGCCGTCGTCAATGTCATCCTCGGGAAAATTGACGACCGCCTCGATCTCCAGATAGATATCCATCAACTGCTCCCGGATCCTTTCTAACTCTGTCGAGAGTTCGCCTTTCAGCTGATGGGCGCTGACCTGCAGGAACGCGTCTGTCTTCGCTTGGATGATGTCAAGGACCGCTTCGGCCTGCGAAAGGTCGATGCGGCCGTTTAAAAAGGCGCGTTTCGTGAATTCCCCGGGCTCAGCCAACCGCGCGCCCAACTCCATCACCAAAATCAAAATGGCCCGCAGGGAAACGATCCCGCCGTGGCAGCTGATCTCAACGATGTCTTCCTTCGTGTAGCTTTTAGGCGCTCGCATGACGGTCAGAAGCGCCTCATCCATCACTTCGTTCTTTTTGCCGTCAATGATATCCCCGTAATGGACCGTAAAGCCTTTAAACGAGGACGGCTTGGCGCCATCCCTTGAAGCGAAGATTCGATCCGCGATCGCCAGGGCCTGCGCGCCGCTGATGCGGATGACCCCTATTCCGCCTTGTCCCGGCGGCGTTGCAATGGCCGCAATGGTGTCTTCCGTGTTTGTTATGAGATTCATGTTCATAAGAATGAAAATAGAAGACAGAAGATTGAGGATTGATACAAGCTTTGTTATGGCACACCCTTGAATATCAACACTCGATTTTCAATTTTCTATCTTCCCTTTTCCCGTTTAATAATATATCTCTCGCCTCGCTGACGACGAAGATCGATCCGGTAACCAGAATAATATCTGAGCTGCTGGCCGCTCTTTTTGCCCGTTTCAAGGCGGCGGCTACATCGACCGCTCCATCCAATGCCGCGGCTCTCGGATGATTCGCTTTTGTTAAAATGATCTCTCTCGAAATATTTCTCAGTTCTTCATAAATCGCGTCTTTGTTTTTATCTTTGGAAACCCCCAAAACCAAGATGATTTTCTTCCCGCCGAATATTTCCCGCACCGTTTCCGATAAAACCTTCGCCGAAGCAGGATTGTGCGCGCCGTCCAACAAGACCACAGGATCCCGGCCGGCCACTTCCAGCCTTCCCGGCCAAAAAATATTTTCGCATCCTGTTCGGATTGCCTCTGCCGAGATTTTATATCCCGCGCTCTGCAGGCACTCGATGGCGCAAATGCTTGTGGCCGCGTTTTCCCTTTGGTGTTTTCCTATAAGAGGCAGGCTGATCCTCTTATAGGCCGCTCGCGCCGTCGTTAAATCAAATGTTTGCCCGTCGATATTCTGGCTAATCTTGTTATATGTCACTGTACTCTCAACGTGAAGCGGCTCGATATGAAATGTTTGACATCGTTTTCCTAAAACATCTTTTACCTCGGGCGTTTGTGGGGCAATCACCACTTTTTGTTTGCTGTTTTTAATGATCCCGGCTTTTTCCTCCGCGATCTCTGCTGTCGTCGCCCCAAGAATCCGGGTATGCTCGAGGCTTATCGGCGTGATAACGGCAATAATGGATTCAACGGTATTTGTCGCGTCGAGGCGGCCTCCCATTCCGGTCTCAAGGACAACGAAATCGACGCTCCTCTTGCGGAAATAATAGATCGCCAAAACCGTATAGACCTCAAAAAAACTTATGCTTCCTGAATCCGCACAAGCCTGCACCTTTTCAACCGCCGGCTTGATCTCATCGATCGCCGCGCACAATTCCTGCTCGCTGATACAATCAGGGAAAATATCACCCCCCGCCCGAACCTCCAAGGTTTGGGTTGGTTCTAGAACCCGGATCCGCTCGCGGTAGTTATTGATATGGGGTGATGTATAAAGGCCGACCGTGTGTCCGGCGTGCCGCAGGATGTTTGAGATGATGGCGCAAACCGACCCTTTACCTTTCGTGCCGGCGACATGGACCACCTTAAGGCCCTCCTGCGGATTGCCGATCTCCTTTAACAACTGCTGGACACGATCTAATCTAAAGTTTGAAGGTTGGACCTGGCCGAGATGGATCTCATGATTGATAAATGAGTCAAGATATGGTTGGGAAGCAAGGGTGCCCATGGAAAGATTAATGCCTGAAATGGCGGACGCCGGTCATGACCATCGCGATCTTGTATCTGTTTGCCGTCTTAATCACATCCTCGTCGGCAATAGAACCGCCCGTTTGGATGATGGCCGCAATACCGGCTTTGGCGGCCAACTGGACATTGTCGGTCTTAGGCAAGAACGCTTCGGAAACCAGGACCGCGCCTTTGGCCTTTCCCCCGGCCTGCCTGAGCGCGATGCGCACGCTCTGAACGCGGCTGGTCTGGCCGCATCCGATGCCGACGGTTTTTTTGCCCTTCACGAGAATGACCGCGTTGGATCTCACGTTCTTGATCACTTTCCAGCCGAAGGTCATGGCTTCTATTTGCGCCTTCGTCGGTTTCTTCTTCGTGGCAACCTTCAACTGGCCGGGATCAAGGACGTGCTCATCTTTTTCCTGCAGAAGCAACCCTCCGCGGACTTTCCGAAAATCAAGGTCGCCTGAACGGATGGACGCAAAATCAAATTCGATCAACCTGATATTTTTCTTCTTCGACAAAATCTTTAGCGCCTCGGCGCTGAATGCCGGCGCGATGACGCACTCCATAAACCCGCTTTTTTCGACCGCCTTGGCTGTCGCCTCATCAACATCGCGGTTTAATCCGATAATGCCGCCGAAAGCCGATAGGGGATCACAGCTTAAGGCCTCGTTAAAGGCTTTGGCCAATATCGTGTTCTCCGCGACTCCCGTCGGATTATTGTGCTTGATAATCACCGCCGCCGGATGGCTGAAATCTTTAACGATATTCACCGCCGCGTCCAGGTCAAGGATGTTATTAAACGACAACTCCTTGCCGTGGAGCTGTTTGATCTTTGCCAAACCGCTTCGTGTATCACCGTCCTTATAAAAAGCCGCCTGTTGGTGAGGGTTTTCACCGTAACGCAGGTTCTGCATTTTTATAAATTTCAGGTCGATCTCTTGGGGAAGTCCCTCCAGCAGGTCCCCATCCAGCTGCGACAGGTCTTTTTTCTCCACACGCTTATCGAGGAAGCCTGAGATCAAGGCATCGTATTGCGCCGTGTGCTTAAAGGCCTCAACCGCCAGCTTAAACAAAACGGCATCCGAAAGGAGACCGTTATTTGTGTCCAGCTCCTTGAGCACGTCCTGATAATGATCGGGATTGCAGATCACCGCGACGTTGCGGAAATTCTTCGCCGCGGAACGTATCATGGAGGGCCCGCCGATATCGATGTTCTCAATCGCCTCTTCAAGCGTGACATTCTTTTTCTTGATCACGCCGGCAAACGGATAAAGGTTCACAGCAACCATATCGATCATCCCGATACCATGCTTCTTGGCCTGTTCCATGTGTTCGGGTTTCTCCCGTCGGGCAAGGAGGCCGCCGTGGATTTTCGGGTGCAGCGTCTTGACGCGGCCGTCCAGTATTTCCGGAAATCCCGTATATTCGGACACCTCCACAACGGGAATGCCCGCTTCCTTTAATAAGCGGGCTGTCCCTCCGGTCGAAAGGATCTCTACTCCCAAGGCGCTTAAGCCCTTGGCAAAGGGGAGAATGCCCTTCTTATCCGAAACACTGATCAGCACGCGCTTGACTTTGTTCATGGTGATTGCCCTCAGGGTGCCTAAGCACCTGTCCCCTGTTAATAACTATTTTTTTAATTGTTTAATAATTTCCGCCGCAAACGCCGGAAGGTCTTCGGGTTTGCGTGATGTGATGATATTGCGGTCGACAACCACTTCCTGGTCCACATAATTTGCCCCGGCGGCGATAAGGTCATCTTTGATGGCAAAAAAGCAGGTCGCTTTCCGGCCTTTGATAATGCCCGCAGAAACTAAAAGCCATCCGCCGTGGCATATCGCAGCCACAATCTTGCCGCTATCATGCATAGTGCGGACAAACTTGACGATTTTCTCGTAACGCCGCAAGATGTCCGGCGCGAATCCTCCCGGGATGATCACCCCGTCAAAATCTTTGGGATTGATCTCCTCAATAGATGCGTCTGCTTTGGCAGGATATCCTTCTTTACTGCCGTAGGTGTCTTTGCTTCCGGTCCCAATAAGCCGGACGGAAACGCCCTCTTCCCTTAATCTGAGAAGCGGATACCATACTTCCAGGACCTGGTAAAGGTCTTCAACGAAGACAGCAATCTTTTTTTGGGAAATACTCATGGGGCTTGGCCTATGCGCAGATACAAAAATAATGGCTTTGAACTATGGCCTGTGCTTCGGGCTTAACCATCATCAGCACACAGATCATAGCGCAAAGCCATTATCAAGATAAACTACGGTCTTTTTTTTCCTTTAAACCGTTTCTTTTCGGATGGCTTGGAGTAGAACCGTCTTTCCTTCAGCTCCATCATGAAACCGTCTTTTTGACATGCCTTCTTGAAAATCCGCATCGCTTTTTCGAAATTATGCGGGTCCATTACCTTAACTTCAATCATTCTTAAATTCACCGCCTTTATATATTAATACTAATCAACGAGCCATTATTATAGTATATTTGGTGGAAATGTAAACCGAATTCTTAAGCCAACCCGTGCGGCCGGTTTGGTTTACGCGGGATCGTGGTAGATATACTGCTTGCCGGCATAATTGCGCAGGACATACTGGTTGCCTTCGTGGGAAACGACATAATTGGGGCTTATCGGGATCTTCCCTCCCCCGCCAGGGCCGTCGATCACATAAGTGGGGACCGCGTAGCCGCTGGTGTAACCCCGCAGCTGTTCCATAATCTCGATCCCGGCGGAAACAGGGGTCCTGAAATGTCTTGACCCGAAGATAGGATCGCATTGGTAAATATAATAAGGCTTGACCCTGATCTTAAGCAGGTTATGCATCAGCTTCTTCATCACTTCCGGCTTGTCATTAATCCCTTTCAGCAAGACCGTCTGGCTGCCCAAAGGAATGCCGCTGTCCGCCAAAAGGTCGCAGGCGAATTTCACGCGCTTGGTGATCTCTTTGGAGTGGGTAAAATGGATGCTCATCCACAGCGGACTGTATTTTTTGAGCATCGTAACCAATTCGGAAGTGATCCTCTGAGGCAAGGTCACCGGGACCCTCGTTCCGATGCGGACGAATTCAACATGCGGAATGGCTTTTACCGTTTTAATGACGTATTCCAGCAAACGGTCGCTAAGCATTAGCGGGTCCCCTCCGGAAATCAGCACATCGCGGATTTTCTTGTGCGTCCGGATATATTCAAACGCCGCTTCATATGTTTCTCTGCTTAAGGTCCGCTTTCCCTCCCCCACCATGCGCGAGCGCGTGCAATAACGGCAATACATGGCGCACATCTCATTGACCAACAACAAAACCCTGTCCGGATAGCGATGGACCAACCCATGGACCGGCGAATGCGAGTCCTCTCCGCAAGGGTCGGCCATCTCTTCAGGGAATTTCTCGAATTCAGATTTCTGGGGAACACATTGCATACGGATCGGACAGGACGGGTCTTCGGGATCCATCAGGCTCGCAAAATACGGGGGGATGGACATGGCCAGTTTTTTGCCGCACCCTTCAACGCCCTCCCGTTCATTCGGTGTCAACTTGATCAACCTCTCTAAGATCTCCAGGGTCTTGATGCGGTTGCGCATTTGCCACCGCCAATCTTCCCAGTCCAGTTGGGTGGCGCTGAAGAAATTGAAGACGCGGTTTTCCTGCGCGGTCAGGTTCGTTCTTTTCTTGGTCGATGTGTTTGTTTTTCCGTTTATCTCATTCAATGGATTCACGATTTAATTCCCTCCAGACTTTTCGGTAACATAACAGATGATCCTAACGACCCTTCATCTATTATGTTATACCGCTTGAATGCAAAATCCACAATTTTGTTAAGAATTTCATCGTAACTTGAGCCGAAAACCCTCGGGAAAATATTAAAAACGTCCTTAACGTCCAAGCTCGGCAGCGGATTGATCTCCAAAACATAAGGCCGCCCTTTTTCGTCGACGCGGAAATCAACGCGCCCGAAATCCCGGCAGCCCACGCATTTGAAAACGCGTACAGCCAGATCTTGGATCAACGCCGTCAGGTCATCCGTAATGCAAGCGGGACAGACATACTGCAAGCTATCCGACGAGATGCGGTCATGCGCGTAAAACTGATTGCCTAACTTGATGCTGCCGTCGATGCTCACCTGGACGACCGGCATCGCCTGCGGTTCGTCATTGCCCAGGACTGCGACCGTAAATTCCATCCCTTTAATGAACTCCTCAACCAGCGCCGGCTGGCCGTAAAGATGATTGATCATCTCTGCCTGGCACTTTAACCCGTTTATATCCTCGACCCGCGACTGCCTCGAGATGCCTTTGGAAGAGCCTTCATGGCGCGTCTTGACCATTAAGGGAAATCCGATCGTATTGATTGTTTGCAGATCATCTTTTTTGTTCACTTCAAAAAATCGCGGCGTAGGGATCCCCTCGGAGATAAAAAGTTTTTTGGCGACCACTTTATCAAGCGTAATCCCCAGCGTCAACGCGTCCGCGCCGACGAAAGGAATCCCTTTTAATTCAAGCAAGAGCGGAACCTGCGATTCCCGGTTGCGGCCGCTGGCGCCTTCACACATATTAAAGACGATATCCGCGTTCAGGTCATCTATTTGCTTCAGCAGGCTATGGACATTGCCGATGCGCTTAACCGTGTGACCGCCGCGTTGTAAGGCTTTAATCACGCGCTGGACGGTTTCCGGCTTGTCGAATTCAGCGTTCATGTCAACGGGATCATCCGAATTCTTCTGCCAGTCGCTTTTCAAATCATATGTTATGCCGATGAGCTTTCCCATTTTTGAGCACAAAAAAAGAACCTCGTGTCCTGCTTAGGTTCTTTCGTTTCGCCTTATTTATTTTCCAATTTAGTGAGTTCCTCCAAGCCTTTCAATAAAACTCCCGGGCTGTTCTACATGTCCTTTCGATATTCTTTACTGGCATCGTCTTTGCAACCAAGTCATTCAACAAAAAATTTTTATCACATTCAAAGTATGCTGTCAAGATTTTATTTCATGAAAATGAAAGGGAACCGCTGCTTCAGCACCTGTCCCTAAACCCCGTCGAATATCATCCGAAGATCAGTGTCGCAATCTGAAAATAAATAAGAAGCGAGACCACATCAATGATGCTGGTGATAAACGGCCCGGACATGATCGCGGGATCAAACTTTAATTTCTTGAACAAAATGGGCAGAAAGGCTCCGAGCGTTGTCGCCAAAGTTACGGTCATAATCATCGCGAGCCCTACCGTTATGCCGACTTTTGGATTTTCATCCAGCCATAAGGCCCTCAAGGCAACAACCATGGCCATGATCGCGCCGACAACGATACCGACGCTGATCTCCTTCCTCATGACCCGGAGGAGGTCTGTGATCTGGATATTCCCCGTGGCCAGCCCCCGGACGACCACTGTAGAGGCCTGCGTGCCGGCGTTGCCGCTCGCCCCCAGCAATAACGGCGTAAAAAAGCTCAAGGCGACAATGGCCTTGATGTGGAAGGCGTTGACCTGCAGCACCCAGGCCGAGATAAACCCGACGAAAATAAGAAGGATGAGCCAGATCACCCTTTGCCTCGCCATCTGAAACGGGTTAGATCTCATGTAATCGATGTATTCCCCGGCCGCGCCGTATTTGTAGATGTCCTCCGTGCTTTCCTTAATAACGACATCAACGACGTCATCGACCGTGACGATCCCGATTAGCCGGTTGCTGTTATCCACAACGGGGATAGCCAGAAAATCGTAATCCGATAATTTTTTCGCGACCATCTCGCTGTCTTCGTCAACATGGGTGCTGATGACGTTCTTATACATGATATCCTCGATCTTGCTGTTGGAAGAAGCCACCAGGATATTCCTCAGGGACGTGGACCCGATCAGCGTCCGGTTGCTGTCCACAACGTAGATATAATAAATCGTTTCGCTGTCAAAGGCCTGGCGTTTCAACTGCTCGAGCGCTTCCCGGACGGTGATATCCGGCGGGAGCGACGAATAGTCCGTCGTCATGATAGAGCCCGCCGTTCCTTCCTTGAATTCGCTCAGTTTTTTTATGTCCATGCGCTCCGCCCTGGCAATCAACGGGAGGACCTGCTCCAATTTTTCCTCCGGCAGAAATTTGACAAAATCCGCCCTTTCATCGGCGGCCATCTCCTTCAAAATGTCAGCCATCCACTCTTTGGAGAAACTATCAAAGATCTCTTCCTTCCTGTGGTCATCGAACTGCTGAAAAAGTTCAATGCCCTTTGGAATACCCAGGGCCTTGATGCACTGAGCGATCTCATCATCCTGAAGGTCCTCACATAAAACAAACAAATCATAGGGATGCATGTCGTCAAAAAGTCCTCTGATCTCTTGCTCGGCATGATCCCCTTTGAGGATCTCATGGATTTCCGGCGATATGATAGATGCGCCTTTGGTCATAATAATGATCGTTAAAAAGTAAATTCTAAATTATGTTTCGTATTGCGTATCGCGTATATCGTATTGCGTCCAGGTTAAGCGATTAGACCGCCGAAATCTGGACAAGTAACCGGAATAGCCTAACGCAATACGCACGACGCATGTTTTACCTTAATTTTATTTAGAGGAAAACATTACGTACTCCATCATTAATCAAAGGAGTACGCAATACGCAATACGAAACTGCTAGAAACTTCATTATCGGCTTGTTGTCACTCCTCTGCGTTGGCAAAAGTTCCTAACGCCGCATCGAGAACACAAGGGCGATATGGGCCGGCAGATATTCTGCCCCCATGTGACCAATAAATAATTGTAATCCATCCAGTGCTTTTTGGGTAACCTTTTTCTTAAAACAAATTCCGTTTCTTCCGGCGTCTTTGTCCGCACATACCCGAAACGGTTCGAGATCCGGTGCACATGCGTATCCACGCATATGGCCGGCAGACCAAAACCTTCGGTCAAGACGAGGTTGGCCGTCTTGCGGCCGACGCCCCTCATCGTCAAGAGCGCATCCATATCATCGGGGACTTTGCCGTCAAAGCGCTTGATAATATCGCGGCAGATCCCCCTGATATTGCGCGCTTTTGTCCTGTAAAACCCCACCGGATAAATTTCCTTCTCGATCCGTCGGGGCGTTAACTTCAAGATCGCCTGCGGCGTATCGGCAAGGCGGAACAGCCGTTCCGCTGCCGGCAAGGTCGTTTCGTCTTTCGTCCTTAAACTTAAAATACATGAGATCAGGACCAAAAACGGGTTCTTCCACCTCTTGCTGACAAGCGTTACCGATGGATCAGGCAAGCCCTTCACTCCCCGGCGCAATATTTTGATAACCTGATCGATGTTTTTATTCGTTACAGCCACTTTGTTCTCTCATCCCGCTTCTTACTTCCCGCTTCTCACTTTCTCCATTAACCGCAAGGGAATCCCTATATCCACCACCACAACTTTGCCAGTATGCTTCGGGCCTTGCCCTCTAAGAAATCCTTTTTTCATGAAATTGAAGGTAACCGTAACATCCGCTTTGACACAAACCCCGTAAATTTCCCCGGTTGTTCCATCGATCCCCGAAGGCGTATCCACCGAAAAAACTTTTTTCGCCTTTTTATTAATCGCCTCAATCACGCCCCGAAACGGCTCTAAAACTTCCCTGTTCAATCCGACGCCAAAGATCGCATCAACCACCACATCGGCGCGGACAATGTCCTTGTGGAGGACAATCCGCCCTTTCCCTGTTTCTTGAATCGGATATCTTAATTTTTTGAGAATCAGGTAATTGACCGCTGCGTCTGTTTTGAGATGGCGTCCCTTCCCGATCAAAAATATCTTGGTCTTGATCCCCGCATTGATCAGATGCCTCGCGATCACAAAACCGTCCCCGGCATTGTTCCCGAGGCCGCAGATGACACAGACTTCAGGCCTCCTCACTCTTTTGACCTGCCGAATAACTTCAGCGGCAACCGACCTGCCCGCATTTTCCATCAAAGCCAGGGACGGAACCCCATATTTCTCGATGGCAGTCTTGTCCAAATCTTGGATTTGTTTGACGGAAACAGCTTTTTGTCGCATAGTTAGCGGGACAGGTGCTTAAGCACCTGTCCCCTGTTAATAACTAGAAGTTATCTCATAAATAGTTAAACAAACAGTTGACCACCCGAATAAGAATGGGAAAATTTACTTAGGAGGTGGTCAACAA
>JAFGFL010000069.1 GCA_016931055.1 Candidatus Omnitrophota bacterium
TATTTAATAATTTTTTTAATTTTAATATATTACGTGTGCCTGTCAATACAAAAATTTGGTTTTAACCGAAGAAAACATCTACACGTTCGATTTTTCGTTCACGGATATCATGCGCATGGTCTCCGCAGAGGGATGGAGCGGTAATAATAACAGGCTTCTTTTTGCCAGGGTAGGTTAAACGTATTTCGCGAATGGGAGGGTTTTTCTTGCCAAAAGTATTTCGACGGTGAGGATTGTGATAAACAACAAGGATTGATCCAAAAAGTCGAAAAGCGTAACAATTCTTCGGCAGATTAACCTTTTTCAAAGTATCGTTTAAGTCTAAATATGAAAGACAACTTTCATTTTTCGTGAATAAGGAACCTGCCAAAACAGGCCGCAAGGTGAAGGTGAGTTCCCCTTTGGCATTCATTCCAAACGGATCTTTCCCAATGTTCATCAAAAGCCAGATATGAATAAATTCGGCCGTGCTGCCCGACAAACGCGCGACAAAACCCCGGCCGTGCAGGGCCTTATCTTCATGCGCGCTGCTGACCAGAAAAGAAGAATTATCTAATACGCTGCGCCCGTATTGCTCGGGATTCAAGAAAGGAATAAGAACCGCGTAAAAATTTTCGTAAAACTCTTCGTATAACCCGCAACGCAGCAGTTCTGAAAGGAATTTATACTCCATGTGAAGCCAAATGGATTCATTTTCAAGCCACCCTGCCGGGAAAATGCGCGTCCGCCCGATCTCTTCCGATTGGCTGGAAAGATCGGCATTGACCTTGTACATTTTTAGCTTCTTATCGAATAGCTGGCTTTTCCGCACTTGCGCATATAAGGCGCGCGCTTTCGAGTAATCTTTCTCAACCCGGAGCGCGTGCACATATCCTTCCAAAAAAAGCGGCAGGATATGTTTTTTAAATTTTACGGGCTGCACATAGGCAAGTCCTTCTTCACTATGGTTTTCCAGTAACTTGTATTCGGTAACTTCATGATAAAAATAGGTTGCCAGGTTACCGTTATTGTCCTTAGCGGATTCTATCCCTTTATCCGTGCGGGCAACGACCAGCTGAAGGAAATGTTTAATCTCAGAGACAGAAATATTCACTTCTGTCCCTTCTATCCCCTGGCGAACATGCCCGCGATAATGCTCTTTAAGGTCGTTGCTTTTCTCCCAATACGCGAAGGCGTCTAATTCCAAAGACAGAACATGGGTCAACCCAAAAATAAAATTGGCCAATTCTTCAAAGATTAAAACATTCTGATCATCCTTCAAATCAAGTTTTTCAATCGCATCCGACAAAAACAAGCTTAACCGTTTTATCTCAAATGTCTCAGAAACAGATGACCCCAAAAGCCCCGGCAAGCCGTTCAGCGCATCATACCAACTGGGTTTATCAGCTTCCATTTCAATACCGATACCGCTGGGATCCAGCGTGGCAACTTTGTTGGCAATCAGACACAAAATCTTGCAGATAAGATGGGTCTTATAAATTTCTCCCTTGCCAGCTTTTGTCTTTAATGCATGCCCGTCGATTTCCGAACCTTTAGCCACCGACCCATATTGGCGTACCCCGCGCTCCGTCAAAATATAACGGCGGTTGCGCGGAAGCACATAATGCGAGTTTTGGTAGAATTGAAAGTCTTTCGTTTTTAAAAGCAAGCGCTCAAGGTCATCGGGATAAACCGAACAGTAGCTCTCAATCATATCCACGTTATATGTCCAATGGTCAGACCAGAATCCCTCGCCATGATCCGCTGATTCCTGTTTATGACATGTCTCAATCACATCGGAAAGAAACTCTTCGGGTGAACCATTAAGGCAGATCCCCTCTTGCATGACAAATTTCAAGAGCTCCCCCGGCATGAAATTGTTGTGCGCGAATCTCTTGATTTTTTGATGCTCCTTCTTGGCGACATATCTTAAAATAAGTTGGTTAAATTTCTTCTGATCACGCACTGAAAACATTGTACCTTTCACTACCAAAGGATTATACCCATCTGCCTGAATCAAATTCATAAAACTGACCAGGTGGCTACTCTGAACATGCGGATTAAACCAAACATCATTACGGCGGTTTTGGTTCACATCCCTGTAATTGCCATTTCCCTGCGAATAGAAAGTCGGGGAAAGATAGAAAAAATTATAATCCCGCTCAAGGTCCCCGTGCTTGCGGCTGTAAATATTATACGCCACGTGGCCATTCCCCGTTTTTATCGAGATCGGAAGCCCCCCCCGTAAAACATTATCCAGAAAATTATTGGAAGAATAGAGATCAAACTCGGATGATGAGCTTCTTGTCAAGGCATAATTCTTGATCTCTTCAACAATCTGAGCATTTCGAACAGCCTTTTTTTCTATAAACGTCCCCTGCCTCACCTGAAGCGCAATTTTCCTTAGTTGCTCTTCATCGTGAACAAAACCAAATAGGGAAATGATTTGCTTCTCTGAGCCTGCCCTGAGCGCAAAACAAGCGTGGCTCATCGCGGATGGAGTGCGATTACTTGTTTGCTGCTGTTTCGGTATTCTAAATTCTTTGTCAATAAATTGTGCCGGTGCAAGAAAATCTTGGGCCGCACCAAATATGCAAGCCGCTTCAACAATCGGATCCAATAACTTTTTCTCTTTAGAATAAGGATCAAAACTAAAATAGAAATTTCCTTCCTTAATGTGCCGCACTTCAGGTTTATCAGAAACCTCAACATTGAGCTGATAATAAGGTGTCCTCGCTTTTAAATTCTTAACCTTAATCCAAGCCTGAACCGTGCGGGACAAATGCTTATTTAACCAATCCTTAAGGCCATATGATACAATCGCCGGCATTCCGTCAATAATCTCAATGTTGTAATTTTTTCTGCCTGTATTCTTCAAAGTAATTCGGCGCACCAAGGCCGCATATGATTCCTCGGGCAATGTGAAATAATTAACTTCAGCGATCAGGCCTAAATCCATATTGGCTTCTCGGATAGTCAAATCATGCGAGGATATGGATAAGCTCTGCCTTTTCTTGAAATTGGTCCCAATGAGATGATTCTGAAAAGGCTCCCAGTAAAACGCCTTGGGTCCGCAAGCCCCTTTGACGAACGTGCGGAATCCTTGAACTGAAGTCATCTGGTAAGCCTTATTCGCGGGCTGGAACTCCATAATAGCTTTATCTTTAGACTCAATGCCAAAACTTGCGATACATTGCGCCCGGTTCACATAAAAAACCCACATGGGAATCCCCCAGACACCCGCAATGCCGGGAAAGAAATTGCTGAACAGCTTGCTCTCGTTATAATTCTCGATAACGAAATTCCCGTCTCCATCTAGCCTGTAATTCACTTGGAATAACGAATCTTTGTTGGTCATTGGCCTAAATCCCTTCCCACGGATGTAATGATCCCATCTTTATTAGTAAGGATCTTTGGTCTCGCGAAACAAATTATAATAGCCGGATAATTTTATCCACAAATAATCTTTCCTGTCGTCCTTATCGCTGAAGCGAACCCGTTTTAATTCAAAAACATCTTTGTTTAAACGGCCATATCCGCGGTTGGTCGTACAGGCGGATTGATACCCTGCCTGTTTTACGATTTCTTTTATTCCCTCGCTAAAGCCGCCTATCGGATAAGCAAAGTGTTCGACGTTCACCCCAAGATTTTGCTCAATAATATTCTTACTTGTTTGGATTTCCTGTTGTTGTTGCTCAACAGGAATATCAGGCAAATAGGCCTCGCTCTGCGTGTGGCTGCCGATGTCAATCCCGGAGGCGATCATCTCTTTCATCTGGTCCCACGTCAATCGTTCTTTCGTCCCAACCCTGTCCGTTCCGATAAAAATTGTTGCCGGAAATCCATACTGCTTAAGGACTTTAAAGGCGTTCGAATAATTATTTTCATATCCGTCATCGAAGGTGATCACAACCGTCTTGCGCGGAAACGCCCTACCCGCCAAAGTGCCTTCCACTAACTCTCCCAAACGGATAACATTATACCCATGGTCCTTCAAATACGCCATCTGCCATTGAAAATTCTCCGGGCTGACCCAATTGGGCTGCGGATGCTCAGTATAAGTGACTTGATGGAACATGAGGATCGGAACCACATATCGGCTTGGCAGCCAGAGGAATGCGGCCAGCGCCAGCATGATCGCAATAACGCATATGATAATAACAATATTTCGAATTTGCCGCACGCGAACCTCCTGTATCCGTAACAATAATTTCTTGTTTCGTTAAACCTGAGAAAGAGCCTTTTTGACCAATTCACTGACCAATTTATTATCCGCTTTGCCTTTGACCTTTTCTGCCATGATCTTCATGACCTTACCCATATCTTTCATGGAACCGGCTTGAGCTTCTTGAATGGCCCCGGCGACGCATCTTTCCAGCTCCTGTTCTGACATCTCCTCGGGAAGATAACTCTTTAAAATGGCCAATTCAGCCGCTTCTTTGGAAACCAGATCTTGCCTTCCGCCCAGTTCAAACTGGGCAATCGAATCCTGTCGCTGCTTAATCTGTTTTTTGATGACCGCGATCACCTCTTCGTCTTTTAGTTTATCAACCTTTTTTTCAATGATGACATTTTTCATCTGTGCCCTTAAGAAACTTAAGGTCGAAGACCGCAAGGTGTCCCTGTCCTTCATGGCCTTGACATAATCTTTTGAAATCTGTTCCTCTAACATATCGCCTCCGTTTTTCTGTTTCTGCCTGCCTTAAATGCCTTCTATACTAATCGTTTTATGCCGGGATTTCAATCCTTTTATAATCTCAATTTGGGTTTTCCGCACTTGAAAATAATCTGCCAGAAGCCTGACCAAAGCCTTATTGGCCTTCCCATCCACCGCAGGCGCCTGAAGATGGATTTTCCATGCGCCATCCTCTTCTTTCATCATATTCTTCTTTGCATTCGGGATAACTTTGATTTCTATGTTCATTTAGGGTATGACCATATCGAGATGATTGACCTTAAGCCACCTGCGGTATCCTTGATATTCTGGCATGAATTTACCGACCTTGCTCCAAAATCGTTTAGAGTGGCTCGGAACCGTTAAATGGCAAAGCTCATGGACGATGACATAATCAATCACTTTAAGGGGCGAAAGAACGATCTGCCAGTTCAGGTTGATGGTCTTTGTATTGTAATCACAATTCCCCCATAACCGTTTCTGCGTGCGAATGGCAATCTTTTTCGGCTCAACTCCCATAAGACGCGAATAGTGGAATATCCTTCCTCCCAGGATCTCCTTTGCTTGCGCCCGATACCATTGAAGCATTTTATTCTTTATTTGAACCTGTCTTTCCTGCGGAGTCAACTCTTGAGGGACTGAGACCGACCATCCACGAACAGCATCAAAGGAAATGCGGCACCGCTGAATGTTTTCTTTTATCACGTGGACTTTATGTTTTTCCCCTAAGTATAAGAACTCCTGCCCGTGAGCGAATTCTCTTTGACTTAAAATATCTTTGTTGCTTTGCGCCTCACGAACCTTTTCAAGGATCCATCGGGATTTTTCATGAATAAAAGATTGGATTTCCTTCGCCTCCATATGATACGGCGAGGCAACATTGACGCGCCCATGCTCGTCAACGGTGATCGTTAATGTCCTTCGCCCCGAAGAACGTGCCCATGTAAAAGGAATATCGCCTTGTGCCGTTCTCAAAGAACAGGCGGCTTTCACAATATGTTTCGGGCGCCGGATTCTTCTCATAAGGTTCGATCGGAATAAATCAAATGACGCACACAGCTGTTCGGAAAGGGAATAAATGAATGGCGGGAATGGTCGCTTAGATTATGCCGCAGAACAACTTTTCTATCAATTGAACTATCCAAGGAATGATTATCCAGAAGTCCCCAGGTTCCTCTCTAGGGATTATCAAAAAACGTTACATCGATTTCAACTTTTCGATTGGCTACAGGAGCAGCAGAATCCGAAATCTCCCCCTCATTTAAACGCTTAAACTGCTCTTCGTTGATCCGTACAACCTGTCCTTCCTTGATAAAATACCCTTTATTGCCAAGAAGCATTTTTTGACGGTCCAGTTCCGCAAGTGCCGCGACCCGTGCCGCGTGTTCCCTATCCTTCAATTGCCTCATTTCGTTCTTTATAGACTGCAGTTTTAACCGATATTCCGCCATGGACATTTCCACATCGGTAACCGCGGCCATGGTTACCTGCCGCGCTCTCTGTGTCGCAACCTGCGCCTGAAGCGCTGCAATCTCCATGTTCAGTTCATCATTGCGTATGTTCGATTCCGTAAGCATTTCTTCGGTCCTGCTTAAAAGCGCTCCTGTGGCTTCCAATTCTTTCGAAAACAAGGCGATGGCCGCTTTGTCTTGCGCGATAATTTCGTTGGCAACCTCCAATTTCTCTGTCGAAACAGCTAAATGAGCCTCACTGGCCTTATAAAGTCGGATATAATTCTGGGTCAAAATAGCCTGTTGCGCGGCAACATCAATGGCCTTCTGATTCGCTTTTGTAATGTCGCGATAAATACCATTGCTGGTATAAACAATATATTCAACCAAAATGATGGCAGCAATACAGACAAGGAACCCTGCAATGGTTGTTATCCGCCGTCGCTTAAGAAACCGGGCTACACCTTTCTCGACTCTTTGGCGCATGCGTGCCAACACCTGCTCATCAGCATCCAAAAACTTGATCCCGCAGAAATATTTATCACGGGAAAATCTTTTTTTCTTATTCCACACCAAACGCCCGAGCCGAGGGATATAATTCTTTTCTCCCAAGGCTGAATCGAAGGACAGGATGCAGTCTTCTTTCGGGTCAAACACAACATCCGTTTCCATCAACATCCCCGTTGCGCTGATATTCCGGATTCTGGCATGCCCCTCCCGTTGCTTATATTTGATCCGCCAGGAAAGATGCTCGTCTTCTTTGATTCGCAAATCTTTTCGTTCATCTTTTAAAAGTACGTGTGCGCGATTAAATATCATATTGTTATGTCTCCGCTCAGAAATTCAGAAAATAAAAGCAGCCTTTTATGGCTGCCTATCTTTTTTTAATTTGCAGGTTCAAACATATTAAGCAGATGTGACCTTATTGGGTAGACCTGAATTTATAAATCTTATGCAATAGTATATAATCAAAAGACCATAAAGACAAGAAATTTTAAAATGAGGGACCAAAGTCCTTTATTTTGATTTATTTAGGATACTATTATTTTAACGCTGGTATTTGTTGTCTCCAGTTGTGCGAGCAATAAAACAAAGATAGGTGAAGGGGCCGGTATCGGAGGCATTATTGGGGCAACCGCAGGAGGCATTATCGGCAATCAGAGCGGTGATGCTGTAGAAGGCGCTTTGATAGGATGCGCATTAGGATCGGTTAGTGGAGCAGTCGTGGGGGCACAGATAGAAAATTAAACCCAGGACACGGAAGTTCAGCTAACCGGACAATTGACCATTTGGATAAGCCCATCAGAAAAATCTGGCGGGCTTTTTCTATGAATACGGATGCAAGCGGAAAAAACCAGCAGGGCTTATTGAGCGGCCTCATTCCTTTTTTTAGGGGCCAAAACCTTGATCGCTCCCGGAATGATCTTGATATGCAGGGGGATTTTTTCTAATATTTCGCCATCACACTGCACGACTTGTTTGCGGTTTGAGGAAACGCTGACCTCTTTCCCCTGCCAATGCTCCACTAATTCAAAATTATCCGGCCGTTCGCGCTTGATCAAGGTGATGAGAATAAGCTTAAAAAGGCTTAAAGTCGCCTTTCGCACGATAATAATATCCAGGAGCCCATCGCTGACATCGATATGCTTATCCAAAGATATTTTCGTGAACCCGAGATTCCCGGTATTCGCAACAATACATGTTAAGCCTTGAACGTCGTATTCATTCCCGTCGATCTTAAGATGATAATGGGCGAGTTTGAGCTTCCTTAAAGCTGCAGCCGCCGAGAAAAAATAGGACAATATGCCGATTCTATTCTTACTTTCGCGGTCCGCACCCTTCACCAAGTCTGCCGAAAAACCAATGCTTATTCCCACAATAAAATAACGGTTATTAAACTGCCCGATATCAATGGCCTTCAGCTCTCGCCGGCCATGGCTCAGGAGCGTACAGGCTTCTTTAAGATCTCTGGGTATGCCGAGTTCATTGGCCAGGACATTCGCCGATCCTCCCGGTAAAATAACCAACGGAATATCTGATCCCATGAGGCCGCTGCCTGCTTCCATCAGCGTGCCGTCCCCGCCGTACACGGCGAGGGCATCGATCCCTTCTTTGACGGCATCCTTTGCAAACCGGATCGCATCTCCCTCTTGATGGGTAATGGA
>JAFGFL010000007.1 GCA_016931055.1 Candidatus Omnitrophota bacterium
GAGGACGATGCGGGAACTAAAAAGGAATTAACCTGTAACGAGCGCTACTATGTGCCAAGTGAACTCACATGGCTTTTAAAGACGCTGGGATATACAAAGATCGATATCTTCGGCGCAAAGCTCGGGGCATTTTCAAGAAACAACAAGCTGACGACAGAAGATTTTGAGATGTTGGTTATTGCTGAAAAATAGCGATTTAAACCATGACCGATAAATTAAAGACTAAAGCACGGTCTTTATCCGCAGTTTCGGCTGGCCGTTGATGCAAGCGCCGCGTGATGATTTTGGAGATCCTAATGAAAATAAATAATTGGGAATAGGTAACTGATGAGAAATGGTTATACTATTTAAACAGTTTTCCTCAAATAAACTCAGGGAGATGAAGAATGAAAAAATCACAACATGATGATAAGAAAATTGAAACGCTGGATCCTAAAGCCGTGATGAACTCCAAATTCAATGAATGGAGCAGGATGGCGGCAGAAAAAAGCCTGGTCGATCCTTCGCTTTACGCGAAATATGATGTCAAACGCGGATTGCGCGATATATCCGGAAAAGGCGTGCTGGCCGGACTGACTCAAATCGGGGAGGTCGTTGCATCCGCGCCTGACGGGACACCGGCTCCGGGGCAGTTGATCTATCGAGGAATGGATATTTCCCAGATCGTTCAAGGATTTACAGCCGATAATCACTTCGGCTTTGAAGAAACCTGCTATTTGCTTCTTTTCGGGGATCTTCCAGACAAGGAAGAACTGGCTGTATTTGAAAAACAGCTTGCCGAATTCCGGTTACTGCCTAAGCGTTTTGTGCATGACGCGATTTTAAAAATGCCCAGCAAAGACATCATGAACGCCATGTCTCGAAGTGTGCTGGCGTTATATACTCTTGATGAAAACCCTGAGGACATATCTGTTAAAAATATTTTGATGCAAAGCGTGAGGTTAATTGCCGTTTTTCCTTTGCTGGCGGTTTACGCGTATCAGGCCTTTGTCCATCATTTTGAAGGAAGAAGCTTGGTGATCCATCATCCGGTTCCGGAATTATCTACAGCGGAGAATATCCTGCATATACTGAGATCGGACAGTAAATACTCTGAGCTTGAGGCAAAATTATTGGATCTTGCGTTAGTGCTTCACGCGGAACATGGAGGAGGTAACAATTCTTCTTTTACAACGCATGTGGTTTCATCAAGCGGCACCGATACCTACGGCACGATAGCGGCGGCTTTGGGGTCATTAAAGGGCCCCCGCCATGGAGGCGCGAATATTAAAGCCGTCCAAATGTTCGAAGATATGAAAAAAGAAGTTAAGGACTGGAATGATGATCAGGAGATCGAACGCTATCTTGCCCGCCTGCTCAATAAAGAGGCTTTTGACCGTTCTGGTTTGATATACGGTGTCGGCCATGCCGTTTATTCCGTATCTGATCCGAGAGCTTTGATTTTACGGGAATATGCTGAAAAATTAGCTAAAGATAAAAACATGGGGGATGAATTTCGTTTACATGTAAAAGTCGAAAAACTGGCGCCGGAAGTGATCGGCAAAACACGTAAAATATACAAAGGCGTCAGCGCGAATATGGATTTCTATTCGGGGTTCGTTTATAAGATGATGGGTATACCTCCGGAGTTATTCACGCCGTTGTTTGCTATAGCCCGGATTGCGGGTTGGTCTGCGCACCGCATTGAGGAAATAGCAAACGGTGGAAAGATCATACGCCCTGCTTATAAAAGCGTCGCGTCTCGAAGGGATTATGTCCCATTGGATAATCGGAAATTCAACAAACATGAACAAAAATAAGAAAATAGTTTACCTTAGCAGTTTCGGCTGGCCGATGGGTGCAGTATTATACGACCATAATTACATACTTAAGTGAGATTTGGTAAGGTGCAACGCTCGGAAGATTTGCGGGGAGTTCGTGTAACGGCCAGAGAGTTCTGCTAAGTTAGCGGATGTACCCGAGTTCAATTGACCCCATTTTCGGATCTCTCTATAATTAAACATTAAGTAAAGGTTTTTTCTGACATTGTACCGGATAGATATAAAAATAAGAAGGGGGTGATTTAGATGCCGAATAAAGACGGAACAGGTCCAAGGAGCGGTTCAAGAGGAGCAAGAGACGGAAGAGGACAAGGCAAGGGAAGATTTTCCGGAAAAGGGATAGGAAAAAAGAAGGGCGGAAGGAAAGGAAGCTGTCGATAGGTTGCCTGATTTTTCAAGCTTTTGTCTGATAAAATAACGGATTAAACGGCGTCGGGTCGCCTATTGGCGAAGCCGATGGTTGGCTGATCATTAAGTTTTTTAATTCCGAGAGTCGTCGACCCCATTTTTTATTTTGAACATATAAAGCCTTCCAATCGGTCGTAGAATCAACGACTTGCGTCGGTTCTAACCTTGCCTGTCGGGTTAGATATTTTCCTTTTACCTACAAAAGCAATAGATGCTGGAGGAGAAGTTATGATATTGCCCCTATGGCGTTAGATAAAAATGACCCACGTTACCCGGGTCATGACGCACGTTACAAAGATATCGCTTCAAAAGATTTACCCTTAACAGAGTGTTTGAAAGATACAGTAGCCAGGTTTTTGCCTTATTGGCATGAGGTAATTGCTCCGGCTGTTATGAGTGGTAAACGCGTGATAATTGCTGCGCAAGGAAATTCTTTACGTGCTTTGGTCAAATACCTGGATAATATCTCCGATGAAAAGATTGTTAACTTGAATATCCCAACCGGCATCCCTTTAGTGTATGAGTTAGATGATAACTTAAAGCCGACAAAAAGCTATTACTTAGGCGACCAGGAAGCAGTAAAAAAAGCCATGGAAACAGTAGCTAATCAGGGCAAAACAAAGTAGGGATTGCAAAGGAAGAAATCAACGATGAGAACAATTATTTCCATAGCCATGAATCCGTCTATTGATAAGAGCGCGAATGTTGACCGGGTGATCGTTGAGCGCAAATTATATTGCACAATGCCCGTATCCGAACCTGGTGGCGGCGGTGCTAATGTCTCAAGGGCGATAAAAAAGCTGGGAGGAGAATCAAAACTTATTTATCCGTCAGGAGGCATATTAGGGCAATTGTTTAATGAGTTGCTGGAAAAAGAAAAAATAGGCCATCTGCCGATTTCGAGCACGGGCATGACACGTGAAAGCCTGGTTATTTTTGAGGAGTCTACCGGCCTTCAGTATCGTTTCGGGATGCCAGGGCCTATTTTGCGCGACGAAGAATGGCGGCAATGCCTTGATGAATTGGTAAGCGCCGAGCCAAAGCCGGATTATATCGTTGCCAGCGGCAGTCTTCCATTCGGGGTGCCAGTTGATTTCTACGCGCGCGTAGCGCGGATAGGAAAAGAAAAAGGCAGCAAAGTTATTGTTGATGCGCCGAGTGAAAACCTCAAGCCGGTTTTACGGGAAGGCGTTTACCTGATTAAACCGAATATCCGTGAGTTCAGAGAACTCTTTGATGAACAGATAAAAGAAGAACCACAGATAAAGGAGAAGGCGAGGGAGATTATTAAAACCGGTCAAAATGAAATAGTGGTTGTTTCGCTTGGCGCGGCTGGGGTTATTGTGGCCTTTGATGAAACAGTAGAGCATATTGTGCCTCCGACAGTGCCTGTTATCAGTAAGGTTGGTGCGGGAGATAGCATGGTTGCAGGTATTGTTTTGAGTTTGGCGAAAGGCATGCCTGTACCTAATGCGATACGGTTCGGCGTGGCCGCGGGAACAGCGGCGGTGATGACGCCCGGGACAGAACTGTGCCGAAGAGAAGTCGCGGAGCGGCTGTATAAAGAAATGGATTCCGTTTCAGCTTAGGTTTTCAAGATAGCCGGGATGTTTTATGAATAAACAAGATTTCAAGAAAAGAAATATTGCCTATTTTACCATGGAAGTGGGCATTGACACCAAGATGTCCACCTATAGTGGCGGATTAGGGGTCCTGGCAGGAGATACTTTAAAATCCTGCGCGGATTTGGGGGTATCGCTTATCGCTGTAACGCTGCTTAACGAAAAAGGTTATTTCGCGCAGAAACTGGACTCAAACGGTGCTCAAGCAGAAGCTTCTGCAAATTGGCCCAAGGAAGAGTTTTTAACGCTTTTACCGGCGCAAGCAAGCGTGAACATTGAAGGAAGGCAAGTCAAAATTCAAGTCTGGGAATATAGCATAAAAGGGATTACCGGA
>JAFGFL010000070.1 GCA_016931055.1 Candidatus Omnitrophota bacterium
AGGTCGTCGGCCAGGAACCGGATTTCCGCGCGGTCGACCGGATCTTAAACGACTTAGACGGCACCGAGAATAAGGGAAGGCTCGGCGCCAACGCGATCTTGGGCGTGTCGCTGGCCGTTGCCAAGGCCGCCGCGGCCGAAGAGCGAAAGCCCTTTTACAGATATTTAGGCGGCGATGACGCCAAGATCCTTCCGGTGCCGCTGATGAACATCATTAACGGCGGCGTCCACGCCGACAACAATCTTGACATCCAGGAATTCATGATCGCGCCCTTAGGCGCGCCGACCTTCAGTGAGGCCCTGCGCATGGCCTGCGAGGTGTTCCACAACTTAAAGGCCATCCTGAAATCGAAAGGCTTCTCCACTTCCGTCGGCGACGAAGGCGGCTTCGCGCCCAGCCTGACGAGCAACGAGCAGGCGATCCAGCTCATTATCGAGGCGGTCGAGGCGGCCGGTTACAAGCCGGACAAGGACGTCTTCATCGCGATTGACACGGCCGCGTCCGAGATGTACAAGGGCGGAAAGTATGCTTATAACGGCGAGGAGATCCCGGCCAGACAGCTCATCGATATTTACGGGCAGATGATCAAGACGAACCCGGTTATCTCGATTGAGGACGGGCTGGATGAGAACGACTGGAATGGCTGGAAAGAGATGACCGCGAAGATCGGGGACAATATCCAGCTGGTCGGCGACGATATTTTCGTGACGAACATCAAGAAGCTGAAGAAGGGCATCGAGGAGAATATCGCCAATTCCATTTTGATCAAGGTCAACCAGATCGGCACCTTGTCGGAAACGCTTGACGCGATTGCGATGGCGAAGGACAATAAGTACACCTCGATCATCTCGCACCGTTCGGGCGAGACGGAAGACACGACGATAGCTCATCTGGCGGTGGCCACGAACGTCGGGCAGATCAAGACCGGGTCGCTCTCGCGCACCGACCGCCTGGCGAAGTACAACGAACTTTTGCGCATCGAGGAAGATTTGCAGGACAAGGCGGTTTATGCGGGTCCGTTATGGGGAAAAATTTGGTAACTTTCGTATTGCGTATTGCGCAAAAAAACTTGCCGTCATCCTGAGGACCCATTTCTCCCGATGAGCTTAGGAAAATGGGGACGAAGGATCCAGAAAGTCGAGATTTTCCACCCCAACTGTCCGACAATAGGGTGTCAGAATGACATGGCCTGGACGCAATACGCAATACGATATACGCATTACGATACAATGTTAAAGAACGCTTTCATCCTTTTCGCCGTTGCCTTGGGTGTCCTTTTGATCTTCCTGCCGTCGTTCACGAAATGGCAGGACTTAAAAGAGAAGGACCGGCAATACCAGGTGAAGATCAGGGAATTGGAAGAGGCGCGTCAGGTACTTTTACAAGAGAAACAGCTTTTGGAGGAGGACCCGGTTTATTTGGAGAAGGTCGCCCGGGAAAAGATGGGCATTATCCGCGAGGGCGAGGTGATCTACCGCCTGGTCCCGGCGGACTCGGATGTCGGTGCTGAGTAATATCCCTACGGCAGCTCCCGGAGCTGCCGTGAGTTGCACATTGACAATCAGATTTTGTTTCCTTAAGAAACGGGAAAGTCTGACGGGGCCGCGAGCCGAACGCCGAAGGCGTTGCGAGCAGCCCCGAAAATCTTTGACAATTTACATTTTGTTTCTTAACAGTTGCACGGTCTGACGGGGTAACTTTTCCGAGAATTTCCAGAGAAATTCGAGGAAATAACCCCGCGTTATTTGCCGGCTGTTAAGAAACAACAAATACCGCGGGGTGGAGCAGCCAGGTAGCTCGTCAGGCTCATAACCTGAAGGTCGCACGTTCAAATCGTGTCCCCGCAACCAATATAAGCATAAGGGAGTCAATGACTTAGGTCGTTGACTCCCTTTTTGTTTACCTGAGAAAACCCTCTTCGGCTAACACTCGGCTAACAAAAGTTTCTTCAAGAGAGAGAAATTGCCAATTTTCGTTAGAACAGCATTATCTAAGCCCTATCAATATATAACATTATAAAGATCACAATTTTGCAAAAAGCTTTTTGTCATGTAAAAACCTGAAGGTCAAAGTAAAGTGATAAAAGGAGGATTAGGTGGAGGTGTGACGGAGCTCCGAAAAAAAGGATTTGATTTTGAAGCGATTATGTTTTATAATTGTATCAAAAAATGAAGCGATTATAGGTGATAATTGTCTCACAAAAAAGAGAGGGATTATGACAGCAAATCACCCGAGATACATTTGGCAAAGAAAGAACTGGGCCCAATTTTCATGGTCCCATGAGACCCTGTTGCCCTTGTTAGGACAGGCAAGGCAGCGCCAAGGTGAGATTCTAGGTCGTATCAGGTCCTTAGGGTTAGGATTAACTCAGGAAGCTCAGGCAGAGGTTCTGATTGAGGAAACCATTAAGACATCAGCCATTGAGGGGCAGATCCTGGATAGGGATTCCGTTCGTTCATCTGTGGCCCGGCATTTAGGGTTGGCCGAAGCCGGCTTGCCTCCTGCTGAGCGTCACATTGATGGGATGGTGAAAGTTTTACTTGATGCCACGCAAAAACATGATCAGCCTTTGACTATAAAACGTTTGAAAGGATGGCAGGCAGCTTTGTTTCCAACTGGTTATTCGGGTTTGCATAAAATCCATGTGGGAGAGTGGCGCACAGGAGATATGCAAGTTATTTCCGGAGCCATAGGGCGGGAGAAGGTTCATTTCGAGGGGCCGCCAGCTGAACGCGTCAATGAAGAGATCAAGAATTTCTTGCATTGGTGGGAAAAAAGTTTGGGCGAGACCGAAGGGTTCTTGCGCGCGGGACTCGCGCACTTCTGGTTTGTGACGATCCATCCCTTTGATGACGGCAATGGGCGTATTACCCGGTCTTTAACAGACATGGCGTTGGCTCAGGACGAAAAATTACCCCAGAGGTTCTATAGCCTTTCTTCCCAAATTATGGAAGAGCGCAATGATTATTATAATGTGCTTGAAATGTCCCAAAAGGGAAGCAGCGATATGACAGTATGGCTGAAATGGTTCTTGGGGTGCCTTATCCGATCCATGGAGCGGTCACAACAACTTGTCGCGAAAGTTTTAAAGAAAGCAGAGTTCTGGCAAAAGTACAGTCAAACATCGATGAATGACCGTCAAAGGAAGGTTGTTAACCGTCTTTTAGATGCCGGAAAGGGAGAGTTTAAAGGCGGCTTAACGACGCGAAAATACGTGTCTATGACCAAAACAAGCCGGGCGACTGCATTCCGGGAGATCGCTGACTTAGTGGAAAAGAACGTCCTTATTAAGGACCCTGCAAGTAAAGGCCGTAGTGTATGGTATGCTTTGAACTGGGGAGTTTTAGATTAGGAGTAACTAATATGATCGTACTCCGTCTTACAAATAAAGTCATTAAAGAATTCAGGAAACAGAAACCGGAACTGGTCCAGGTTGATGAAGTATCCGGTGCCGATGAATGGTATGTTAATTTGTTTCGTTCCGACCGGCGAAAGTGTTTGCTGTTTACTCATAGCGGAACATTATTTTCCTTTGTGATGGCAAGTGTGTCCCGGAAGGATATTCAGAGTATGCGGGAACTTTTTCGCAAAGAATTAGCCAAGACGTTGTTCTATGAGGAGTTTTCGTCCGGACAGATCGAAAAGTTTATGAAACGTGCCCAGGAGATCACGATTGCCAAGACTGCTAGCCGTAGCGTCCTTGCTTCGATGAATCAGATTCTTTTTGAGTATCCCTATATCATGGCAAGATTCGCGCATCTTGGTGACGAGGGCTTGCTTGCCGCCAACCGGGAACTGAACACCATGCTCCACGGGGCCATCGGTGAGGGCCGCCATGGTTATGGAGAACCACAGGAGCTTTTTAAGGAATTGGTTACTGGAGAAAAAGCCGAGAGAGTGGGGAAAAGGACGGTAACGGATTCTAAGCAAACGGCCTATGTCTTTGAGGCGACAATGACGCATTATTCTGAAGGAAAAAATATTATGCGCCGAGTGGCGGTCTCGGGAAATAAAAGCCTTTACCATTTGGCGCAGGTCATTTTAGGCGCGTTTGATTTTGATTGCGATCACTGTTTCGGATTTTACGGCGATATTCATAAGCATCCCGGGAAGGAACAGACAGAAATTTATGAGGCTTTCGTTGATGCCCATGTTGAGCCGACGAGCGAATTAGCCAAGAGCGTTGAGAGAACAAAAATTACAACGGCCTTCAATGAGGTCGGTAAGAAGATGTTGTTTATGTTTGATTACGGGCAAGATTGGAGGTTTGTCGTTGAGCTCAAAGAAATCCAGAAAGAATCTACGGAGAAATTGCCGAAAGTTTTATGCAGCGTTGGGGTTGCTCCGCCACAGTATCCTTCGCAAGAAGAGATTTAATTTTCGGCTAACGTACGGCTAACAAAACAGGCTCGTAGACGGTCAAAAACGGAATAACAGCAGCAAAAGAAATTTTTCACAACTCCTACCAAGATATAATATTAGCTAACAACGTAAACTATTGTAAATAAACAAGTTAGCTCCTCATAACCTGAAGGTCGCACGTTCAAATCGTGTCCCCGCAACCAA
>JAFGFL010000071.1 GCA_016931055.1 Candidatus Omnitrophota bacterium
ACAACTATTTGGAGTTGGGATTTTGGATTTATTTTGGATTTTGTAGTATTTGATTTTGGGATTTTACGTTTCTCGTTTTCTATGAGTCTGCGATGTATTGATATCTGTCAGTTAATGGTTAACAGTGAATAGTGAATGGTAAATTAGGATGGAAAGATTAAAATAATAAATGCAGATTGATAGGATTTTGACGAAATAAACCGTCAATCAACTGATACTATTCACCGTTTACTATTTACCATTAACGAAAAAATTTATTATCATGCAGGAATTGGTCGTCGCGACGAAGAATAAAGGCAAGTTAAGGGAAATCAAGGGACTTCTCAAGGGCCTGGATCTATCCATCACGTCCCTGGCGGATTATCCCAGCGCGCCACAAATCGATGAAGACGGATTGACCTTTGCCCAAAACGCGCTGAAGAAAGCCGCGACCCTGGCGCTCTACACGAGAAAGCTGACCCTCGGCGAGGATTCCGGGCTTGAGGTGGAGGCGCTGGGCCATGGGCCGGGGATCAACTCGGCGCGGTTTTCCGGCGAGAATGCGACCGACAGGAAAAACAACCTGAAGCTGATGCGTTGTTTAAGAAACGTTCCCCTGTCGCGCAGGCAAGCCCGTTACCGTTGTTTCGCCGCATTGGTCGACAAGGACGGCATCGTTGATACCGCAAGCGGCCAGTGCCAGGGGATCATCACAAAACGGGCGAGGGGCAAGAACGGTTTCGGGTATGACCCGTATTTTCTCATTAAGCGGTATGGCAAGACCTTCGGCGAGCTTGACCCGGCGGTTAAGGCCAAGATCAGCCACCGCGCCCGCGCGCTGAGAAAAATCAAAAAGATCCTGCGGGGGTATTTAAAGCAGCATAATCCTGCCAACAAATCTCATCGGTTATAAATGTTGAATGATGTTATGAAGGTTGGAAAGGTTGCGGCTGAAAGATGGTTTCAGGTTACCTGAAGTTACTTAAAGGGTCAACCTTATATAACCTATAAGCATCTGACGACCGTAACCTTCATAACCTTTATAACATTTCTAACCTTAATAACCTGAAACTGCCTGTTAACAGATCTTGTTTAAGATCTTTGGTTGTTGGGGGTTGGTGCTTTAAGAACCAACATGATGTTGAGCGGATTTAGAACACTTCATCCACGATCCCGCCAATCACTTCTTTGAGAGTGTCCGTTGTGTCTCCGATAGCCCCTTCGAGGATCTTCATCGGGGATTTCTCAACTTTGAATTTGGGCTTCTTTAATGTCCCCGTGAGTTTGATGTTCAGATATCCTTCGGTCTGGGTCACGATGGCGGTCGGGCCTTTTTTGAGGGAATCGGACTGCAGGATTGCCAGTTCGCTGAAGGTCGGCTTGATGTCGAAATGAAGGTTCTGGGAGAAGTCCATCCAGCCCTTGCCGTCTAAGGTCACGGACTTGCCCGTCATCCGCGCGTTACTGGTGGAGATCTTTTGGTCACCGATAGTAAAATTTCCGCGGGCCTCCGTAAAGACGAAATTCTTGAATTCGGGAATGAGAAGCGCGCTTGATATACCGTTGAGGATATTCCATTGCCAGAGGTGCCCGTTAACGATGTCCAAAGAGCCGTTCCCGGTCATATCACGCCATTGAGCCGCACGGCCCTCTAAAGCCGCCGTCATGGAAAGGATTCCCGCGAGATGGCGGTCCTTAAGCTGTCTCTCCTTGCGCAACTGCGCGAAATCAACATTGTTGAGATTGACCGCCGCGGTGAAAGGGACCGCATCGGAACGAAGGTCGGCCGAGGCATTGACGGCCAGCTCGCCGCCGTAAACCTTGGAAGTAAGATTGCATTTGCTGACCGCGAGGTCTCTCTGCGTAAAACGGAAGATAACATCCCTAAGAGAATAATGGTTGAGCGTGACCCTGTCAGAGGCCATATTCAGGGCGAGCTGCCAGTTGCGCCAGTCCCCGAGGCTCCCTTTAAAAATACCCTCGCCGGTCAGAACGCCGGCAGGTTTGAGTTGATCGGTCCGTTGTTTGATTCGCGGGATGAGGGCGCCGGCGTCTCGCAGATCAAGCGAAAATATCCCTCTCATGTCGATGTCTGCCGGGGCGACATCAGAAAAATGCATATCCCCTCTTAGGTCGAAGGTGGAATTCAGGTATTGGCCGACAAACGATGTCAACTGCATGGCGGAACGCAGGATATTAATGTGGGCGGTTAATCTCAACTGATCGCTGGCCACTTCAGTGTCAATGACCGGTCTGGAAAAATTGATGAGCTCTCCGTTAAAGGTGTAGGGCTTGCCGCCGTAATAGGCGGTGAGGTTATGCCACTTCAGGGTGTCTTCGGCGTAATCCAGCCGTCCGGAAATACCGGTGAAATCTTCCGGGAGCTTTTCGTGAGCGAGGGTCGCGTCGATCAACTGCGCGGACAGAACGACAATAGCGTCGGCGGGAGAAAGCAATGGGCCGTTATAATCGGCGGTAACCGAGGCTTGGCCGGTCAGATCGGCTCGGAGTTTCTTCTTAAGGGCGGGAAAGAAGGACAATAATTTTTGCACGTCGGCCCTTCCTGATGAGGCTTTGATGTTCAGGGTGGGATTGGAGAAATTGGCCATGAGTCCCGAGAGTTGGATATGCGACTCCTGGGCGTCAAAGGTCAGGCCGTCGGTCCGTATTTTGTCCGGCGTGACCGTTACCGCGCCCTGAAGATGGCTCATCGTTTCCAGATAAGGGATGCCGGTTAAAATGCCGTCTTCAAACTGGAAGGCCCCTTTGTAGTCGGCGGGGGCCTTGCCCGCGGGATCCAAATGAGCGGCGATATGAAAACGCGGGCTCCCCTGAAACTGTCTGTTCTCCGCAAGAAGGATGTCCGCCGACTCGAGCTGACCGAGGGCATCAACGATCATGTTTTCTTGATTGACGGAAATACTGGCTTTAGGGACAATGATGCGGCTGCTGATGGACCTGTTATCTTTGAAGGCGGCGCGCGCGTTGTCCAGGATGAACCCGGTTTGCATATCAAAAACATTGTTTCCCGAATCGTCCCGCGACCATGTCAGGTTCGTCCCTGCGGTGGAAAGGTCGCCGTTAAGGGAGAGGAGCTTGTCGAACAGAAGGTCGATCTTTTCGACGGCGAGGTCCCCTTGCAGCCGGATCTTGCCGTCGCCCTTAACCAGCGAGGCGTTATCCGCTTTGATGGCCCCTTTGAAATACCTGTTTTCCCCGAGCGCAAGACGGGCGTTCTCAATGGTAACATTGCCCTGGCTGGTCATGTTGTGTTCATAGATCGTCAGCAAGTTAAGGTCGGCCGCAATGTCCCCTTGGAAGACTTTCCCGTCGGAGGAAGACAGGCGTGCGGAAGGAAGGAGGAGCCGCCCCCGCGCGTTCCATTTATGGTCACGCCAGGATAAAAGTATCTTGGGGACATGGATGGTCCCGCTGAATCCTTTATTCTCTCCAACCTGTATCCGGGTATCGCTGGCAAGAAAGGAACCCTCAGCGCGAAGGCCGCGGCCTTCATAGACCGCTTTAAAATCGGCCGAGGAAACGGCGCCGTCCGCCAGATTGACATAAGGCCGGGATAAAAATGCGATCGGAAGATACCGCGCGGGGTAGATGTTTTCGGCCAGGATTTGTGCCGTAAGTTTTTTCGGGAACAGCAGGTAATTCCCTTTGATCTTTAGAGCGGATTTATCTTGCGGGACCTGCGCTTGAAAAACAAACCGGACGCCTTTATTCACAGAGAACGTCGTGTAGAGGTTTATATTTTCAATGGATTCAAAAAATCCCCGGTTATGGAAGGCGTCTTTTAGGTGGATTTTCCCGCCTACAAGCGTGAATTTGCGCAGCAGAACGGAAAACGTGTTTTTGTTTTTCATATTCTTGCCGAGGCCGGGAAGGTCGGAGAAATTCCAAGCCCCGTTTTCATCGCGGGCAAGGTAGACATAGGGGTTCTTGATCTTGATGCTGGGCAGGATGACCGCTTTTTTTGGGAAAAGAGGGACAAACAGGAGGTTGAATGTGATCTCATCCACATGGATGAACGGCTTTTCGGGGTCATCTTTGCGGGAGATGCGCACACCCTTGACGATAAACCCTTGAACGGGCCGGAAGTCGATAGTATCGACGGAGACTTTACGATGGAGGAAACCCTCGGACCTTGTTGTGATGAAACGCTTGAATTGGATGGGCAGGAAAATATTGTCGATATAAAAAAAGGCCGCGGCTCCCAGGATGATCAGCCCGATCAGGATGAAAAAAGCCCTGTGTTTCATAGCGTTCATTATATAAGAGTCTATGGGACTGTTCAATGTGTATTGTTAAAAGGGGACAGCGCCATTTCTCAAAAAGGGCGCTGTTTTTTGGTAATGTCAAATAAATTGTGTAAATTGGTCAAGGGTTTTAGCCTTCCAGTTTGTGTTTAAGCGATAAAAGACAGCATAGATAA
>JAFGFL010000072.1 GCA_016931055.1 Candidatus Omnitrophota bacterium
AAAATGGATCGAGCTTCAGTTTAAAATCATTCAATCAGTACAGTGTAATGGCTTTTAATTATCAACCAAATTTCCGTGTCATAACCACTTAATTAGGTAATTAAGTGAGGGGTCGGGGAGTTTTTTCTCAGATTCGACCCCTCATCCTGACGAGCAAAGCGAGGAAGGATCTCATGGGATCCTTCGTCACTGCGTTCCTCAGGATGAGCCCCCCCGAGTAGAAAAACTCCCCGGGGGCTCAATTAAGTTTGTGTCCCGTTATTCAGCTCATTTCAAATTTTTATGATAGAAGCGACCCGTTAAGGCCGCTTCTTTCGGAAGCTTTTGAAACGTCTGGGGTTATCTGGAAACGGTTTGATTGGTTTACTTGTTTGTTGTTGTTTCCTGTAAGCGTGGGTAATTTTGTTGGCGTAGTGTTCGCAGAAATTCTAAATCCATCCATCCCTTTCAAGACAAACCCTCATACAAGGAGGACTAACAAGGAACGTATCTGCCAGAAATCCGATTATTAATCGTTTCTTTAAATCACTACTGGTAATTCTGTGCGCTTTCATAACTTCATCAGCTTTTTGAATTGCTTTCTCAAATTCTTCTTTCAAAGGAGTGGCAGGAACCAAAACAAGTCCAGCAAAATCATTGGCTTCATATTCAATAACCTTTACAGGCCAATCAGATATATCATTTACAATTATTTTCCAATCATCAATTGTTTGGATATCAAATTGTTCAAAAAAGTATTGGTGGAGTTCTCTATGTGCAATTTCGTGGGCCAACGTAAACCTATAGCGCGTGATAATTGTTCTTTGTACATAATCATCAACACTAATACTGCTAAAATCTGCAGCAATAAAACCGTCGATTTCTAACTCAAAACCTTGTAGCGCTTGCTTCAATCCGGGAATGGGGATAATGTCTATTTTCAGTTGATTATCAATTATCTCTTCAATTGGAATAGGAAGCGTATAGGAAGGATGGTGAGTTTTTAAAAATAATTCAGCTTTAGTTTTTATTTCATCAAAACTAATAGGAATTGGCACAATTTCCATTATCAAGATTCTTTGATCTTCCTGATTATTTCGTTTAATTCATCCTCGGAAAACTTTCCGTCCCTCATTTTCCGAAATAACACAGGTAATCGGACAAGAGTATCATGGTCTTTTAAATCAGCAGGTATTTTGCCAGCACTAATGGCAGCTAAATCTTGGAAATGTTGCCACTCTTCGCTACCAATTTCAATTTTTAAATATTCTGCATATTTACGCAACTTTTCCTCATTTGTCGGGGGGGCCATTTTGCTTCTTTCAATCTTACTGATGTTGCCCGGGTCTAAATCATGCAGCTCACAAAACTGTCTTAATGTTAACCCTATCGCAATTCTCTTTTCTTTAAAAAATTCTCCAAAGTTTTCCATTAGATTTTACCTCCTTCCTTCTGTCTTTATTAAATTGTATTCTTTTTACAACGCTTCTCTGATATAAGTATGACACATTGTAACAAAATTACAACAGTAAAAAGCAAGCCATTAAAATTTCATCTTGACTTAACCTACTGCTATTAAATAAGTTAAGATGCTTTTTATAAGTTCAGAAATTGAAATTTCGGAAATATAACAAATAAATCCCAAAATGTCAAGTTTTTTTAATTGGATTGAAATGCTCATAATTTTGTTCATTTATTTAACACGGGTACTTTTCTGCATAACTCAGCACATTTCAAATCTTTATAATAGAAGTGGACGCTTTAGCCAGAAGCTTTTGAAACGACTGGGGTTATCCAGAAACGGTTTGATTATTTTTTATTAGTTCTAAATTTCGAGTTGCCATGCCCGATCAAGATGGCTTCCTTTCAGTTCAATGATTCCGCTTGTGGTGACAACTATCTTGATTGTTGGGTTCCCAGCAAGCGGATTGAAAAAAACCTTAGCACTTTTTTTGTCGTCCGAAACCTCACCCACACCACCTACCATAGCGTGATGATCCACTGATCCCCCGAATGAGACAATAGTCAAATCGCCTTCGATTACTCTTGCGTTGAATATATAGCCATCTACACGGCTATTATTGGATGGACGAAATTGCACGATTGCTTCGTAACCTAAACTCGTTTGCTTGATTTGCTTACCTAGAGGAACAAGAATTGGAGGGCCATATAGTTTCTTTGTTTGATCCACTTCGCTCTGAAGTTCCCCAATCTGTTTGGTTTGTTCAGCATCCTTTTTCTGCAGCTCGACTACATAGTCAGCAAGTTTTTGAAGAGCTTCTTTTTCATCACCCGTGTACTTCTCGAGGGCAATTGTCCGAAAAGGCATGAGAAGTGTCTCAAGACGTTGAATCTCAGCACTCTTGTCTACAATCTCACGTTCTAACATCTTATTATCTTGTTTAAGTTGGGATCGCTGATGCCAGATAGTAACCAGCGTCATTATAATAAGACCTATTGCAGTCACTATCGCAACTTGAACGCTTGCTTTATGATAAAATTTCTGATTCATATCACATCTTTCCACTATTCCTCTAAAGGTTAGCCAGTACCTAGCACCGGAAAACAAGCCAAAACGTTTCTATATGATTCAGCACATCTCAAATCTTCATGATAGAAGTGACCCGTTAGTGACACTTCTGTCAGAACCTTTTATAACTTATGGGATTATCTAGAAACGGTTTGACTAGTTCTATTATTTTATTTTTTGCTAGGCATTTTTTATAATCTTATTTGCTACACTCACAATATCAAATCCAACATAAAAAGATAGTAAGCTAACTAATCCAAAATTTGGCGTTACTATATGATATTTATCACTGAATATAAATACTAAAATAAACACTACCGCTACCAGAAGAGGATAATAAAGGAAATAGTTCACGAAGCAGTCTCTCACAGCTATATTTTTTAATTTTTCTTCCTCTTTCCATTTTATGTATACATATGTAAAAGCTCTAAGAGATAATCCTAATGCTGAAAATCCTATATAGCCTGATATGTTTGAATCATTGCGGTATCCAGCATCGAAAAACATCAAAGATAATAAAATATAAAATATCCCTGCTATTCCTTTTACCGTTCGTTCTCTCATTAATAATCCCCTTTCATCACCTGATCAGATTATTAACTACTGCAACACCGGGTGTTGCCGACAGAATAAGCGGCTTTTCGTACCACTTAACTTGAAACCCCTTGCTTAATAGCAGTTTGCCGGTACCCGGTAATGTATTTTTTTCAGTGCGCCTATTAATGCTTACGATCCCTTGGCGGATTCGGATCATGTCCAGGCGGAACTGTGTCGCTGTCGCGAATTGGTCCATTTGGGCTGTGTATTCTCACTTCGCCTCCACCGCTATTTGCTGCCATTTTCTTCGCTGCTTTCTCTGCTTCAAACTGCGTATCATAGTAACCAGCAACACGGTCGGTCTTTTCTCGCTTCGCGCGCCAATCACCTGACTCTTTATCTTTTGAAACGTGATAGTTTGCCATAGGAATCCTCCATAAATAAATAACCATAGCCCTTGAACTCCCTTAGGACTATGGTAAAGTATTTACAAGGGTTAAAATAATAGCCGTTTTTTACTGCCCTAGCCCAGAGTTCGCGCTCTGGGCTTTCTTTTCACTTTTCAACGGCCTCTTCAATCGCGGCCTTAAAAACTGTGTCAATGCCGAAAGTCAGACCTGATTCAATACATTTTTCGGCTGTGCGCATCTCATAATCAGTTAATCTGCGCTCAAGCCTGTTTACTGCGACACCTTGCACATCCTCGGCAGTTATAGCGAAAACTATTCTATCGTCATCACGATTGAAATTCATAATTGCGCTTCCATTCCTTATAATTTCGGTATTAATGAACCATAATCAATTGATCCTGATCTGGCGTTCCATTTACATACCTTCATCATATTGCTGTGCCCGGGGCCATACCTTAATAAATCTTCTCTCTTGTAAATCTTGAAGATCCTCTCTAATGCTCCCAGTCCCTTTGATGAAATTAAAAAGGATTCGACCGGATTTAAGAGCTGAGTGTAACCCCAGAGTTGTCCTAAATCTTTTAACGTTAAAGGAGCATCTTTCACCTCAACAAAAACCAACCTAACATTGTGCCCTCGCATAAGAATGCCAACAATATCAACCTTAATCGATAATCCAACAGCTTCCTTAATTTCGATTCCTAATTCCTTGAGACAACCATCTAAATTCTGTCTGGATGTTTTGTGTGTTGTAATAATTTTATTTGCCGGATATTTTTCCACCAAATATACCTTGAGCCATTCTTCAATATCTGGATATAATTTTTCTTCCTCTTTGCTCATATTTATCGTGGTTTGTAGCCTAAGATTTCGGCTATTTCGGTCCAATGATTAAAATGTTTACCTCTGATTTCGGCAGGCAATAATTCACTTTTTTCCATTGGATGTGCCGGCCTGGATTTTCTTACCAGCTTCTTAACTTCCCAATAAAATTTCTTATGTTGTTGTTCGATCGTTCCTATTTGGGAAAGGAATTTTTCTTTAGTTTTTTCGTTCTTGGCATGTGATGCTTTTTTTCTCCGATCCTTATCCCATTCACTACGATTTATATCAGCCAGTTTCTTTAAGATTTCCATCTTGTGAATGATTCTGAATCCAATTTTCTCATAAAGATCGGCAAAGATTTTTATTTGATGTTCTTTGTTCCAAAAATTTTTATTTCCTTCTTTATATTTTTTGAGGTTACCATCCCTCATATTCGGATGACCCCAATCAATATTTTGAACTGGAATATCCAAATCAGCCAATAAGTTGCAAATGTCAACAGCTAGAAACCAATTAACCGGTATTTCGACAAAAACTCTATGTGCGTAAGAGTAGCCATAGGCTTCGCCCCCATGACCAATATGAGCAGTGACATCGGATAATCCAATTAGGAACTCTTTTTTCATATCTGTAGATGCCAAATAAATATCTTTGGGGATCCTAAATTCTTTCCACGTGTTTTTATTTTTAAAATGTCGATTAATTTCTCTTATTAAGAAATCCTCGTTGGGTTTAGAAAATTTGATGATTGTCTTTGTTCGCTCTTGAATAGTTCTGACGGAAACACTGATCAACGGCTCGATATTGTTTCTGAAGTCATCTAGGCTTGCCTTTACAGAGAGCTGTGCGTCTTTGCCTTCTACAATTAAATTTTTATGAGGAATCTCGATTAAGATATCGGTTGTTGATTCCCCTCTCTTAATTATACCCTTTCCTGCAATCATTCCTAAAAGGTAAGCTAGTTCTGGGTTATCCACCATATAATTATTTGCGTTTCCTAAAAATTAAAACATATTCATGTACTTTATTTACCCTGAAAACCGAAGGCCAGCCCAATGGTTTCATATTATTATATTCGTGTTGTCTGTCCCAAATGATAATATCTTCAAAAATGAATCCAACGCCTTTCATTTTCTCAGCTAAATCAGAATGAAGCGGATAAAATCTGTCCTTTTTCCTAATATCCATAACCACAACCACACAATGACCGCCGATTTTTAAAACATCGTATACGGCTGAAAAGACTTGAATTAATTCAGATAAAAATTGTTCATAATTATCGATATTGCCTAAATTGGTTTTATCTTTACCATAATTCTTGATTCTCTTTCCATCAGCCGTTCTTCGCATATTGAGAATATCCCAATAGGGTGGAGATGTAAGACAAAGATCAATTGTTTGATCTTTTACGTATTCTTTTAAGAATCGAGCATCTGCATTGATAATTTCTATTTCTTTATCACTCAAAGCTCCATTCAGCCCTTTCAAACGCAGGTTTGCTAACTTTACAAATTCCTTTGATAAATCTATACCAATTGCCCGTCGATCTTGATTGTACGCGGCTATAATGGTACTGCCTATGCCCATAAACGGGTCTAACACAATATCATTTTTGCAGGTATAAGTTTTGATAATTTTCTCAGCAAGTGCCGAAGGGAACATGGCTGGGTGTTTAAAACTTCTTTCATCATCTGTCTTGCGGATATCCCGCCAAATGCTGAAGGAATGTTGAAGCCACTCCTTACCTGTTAAATCGTTATACCTAGTAGGGGGTTTTGTCACCATAAGCTCCTTGGGGACAGCATTTTATTCACAGCATCTTCAATCAATTTGATCTCTTGGTTGCTTAGATCATAAATGTCATATACAATTTTATCAATCTCTTTATTGTTCTCCTTCTGCGTTTCCTTATCATTAATTTCATCAAGCGAATCAATAATCCGTATTAACCGGTTAAGGGATGCCTGATTCGGATTGGGAATAACCGGAATTGAGCCAATGTAAGATTTATCAAGATGCATCGTCAATTTTGATCTATTAAACAGCGCATACATAATATAGAAATTGATTAATTTTGAATTTAGTAAAGCGAGGAAATATTTCCCTTCATCATCGTCCTTAACGACAATGTTTGTAACAGTATCAAGATTGAGCAGCTTGTGGGGGTCATAAGCAGCTATTACTCCAGCTTCCGACGAGAAAATGTTCTGTAAAACAACCTTCTTTTGCTTGAGTTCATTTGTCTTTACTTTACTTTGTTTTTCCAATAACTCCTTCTTCATAAATGGAAGGTTCTTCAACCTGAATTTTGCAATATCTCTACCGCGAATTATTTTTTCGTATCCGATATCATTTTCCTGTTCTGCGCGATTCCCCCCTATAGGTAATCCTCTAAATATTTTATCATCCACAAGATTTTTTAATTCTATTCCAGCGTCAGACAGATTGGCGATTAAATTATAATGCTCCTGTAATTCGTATGTATAAAATCTCGGCATGTGAATAAGTTTCTTGTGGGAAAGAGTCATGCACGGCTGTTGTACCATTGTCTTATTTTTATCAGCAAATACGCAGATTCTTACATAGCTGTTGGCAATGCTTAGTTTCTTTCTGACAAATAAAATAAATTGTTCCCCCCGAACATCTTTAAATTTTGATCCCAAATCATAAATCTGTAAAATATCTGTATTGTGGCTTAAATAGCTGCGTAGTTTCTGGTAAGAATCGACATAAAGAATAGACTTAGGTAATAAAAAGGCAAGCACACCTTGCTTCTTTAGTAGCTCCAGTGAACGTCCGATCATAAGAGTAGCGGCATTGACCGGGCCTTCTACAATTTGTCGATATATTGATTCTGAAGAATCAAAGTCTTTCAAATTTCTCAAGGTCACATAGGGGGGATTCCCGATTATAAAATCAAACCCGCCTCTTTGCATGACATCGGGATATTCATTCTTCCAACTGAACGCATTTTTATTTAATGCCGGATTTGAAACTATGCTGTTTCCTGATTTTATATTTTGTTTAATAAAAGGAATGTATCTTCTATCGAAATCTGCTTTCATGTATATACATAGCCGAGTCATATTTGCGGCATCTTCATTAATATCGACCCCATAAATATTCCTCACAAATTCAGAAGAGTATCTCTCTTTGAATTTATCAAAAAGAGTTAAAAGGAATGAACCGCAGCCACAGGAAGGATCTAATATTTTTGAATCTTCTTGGATATCGAGTTGAGAAATAATGTACTCGACTATGGTTTTAGGGGTATAGTATTGCCCCATGTCTTTACGCTCAAATTTTTCTAGAGAATGCTCAAAATGATCTATCATCGACTCATAAGAATAGCCCTTTCTTAAAGAATCAATAAAAAAGTTTTTTATATATCGATTACGAACATCAATTAAACTATCCGCTTCAACCAGGACTGAATTCAATGTTCCAACCTCTTCTTCAATTGATTGATTGACTCGATTGACATCCCCAATGGTTGTTGTTGATTCTAAACTCATGGCTTTCTCCTCTTCTTGCCAATGTGCAGAGGGGAAATTTCTTTAAGGGGATGCTACACATTGAAATTGTTATTAAAATTCTGGAATCGTTGTTACCACCACACCCTGAATCTGAAAATCTTTTGTCAGCACAATGGGCTGATGCGTTTTATTGGTTGATCTCGGTCTTAAAACATACGTCTCTTTGCCTATACGGAATTCCTTAATAGTTGCCTCATTATCAATTAATGCTACCACTATATCTTCATTTTGGGCTGTTGTCTGCTGACGAACAAGAACTAAATCACCATCGTTAATTCCTTTTTGATCCATCGAATCGCCTTTGGCCTTGAGTAAGAAATAACGATATGGCGGTTTGGCTAATTTGGTACTAACGGGGATATTGGCCTGTACATTTTCTTCAGCAAGCATTGGCACTCCGCAGGAAACCATCCCAACCAAAGGAACGTCTACAGTCTGGGCACGGGTGGTATCATCGCCTAAGCTCTTAACAAACTGAAGACCGCCATCTTTTTTGCGGCGCAGAACGCCTTTTCTGATTAATTTATCAACAATTAATGACGCTGAGCGTGGAGATTGGTAGCCAAGGGATGACATCAACTCGCGCATGGAAGGAATGCGACCAACGTGCATCAGGGAATTCCGGATTTCGCGGATGGCTTCTAATTCTTTATTGGTTACTACAGCTGCTTGCATGTATACAGTATTATACAGTTTATATAATTTGTCAATGTTTTTCTTTCTTTTGGGGAACATTTCCGAGGTTTGTGGAAATAGTAACTACGGCAACTCCGGCTGTTGTAGATATCCTTTAATCCTTCCAAACTTCCGCCAGGCCTTCATCCAGCAACCGCTGGTTCAAAAACGTTTCTTCCGGGCCGTAAAAGATATCCACAAGGTAGCGATCATATTTATCCGACGTTGACGTCCGGACCAGGATAAACTCCAAACCCTCAAGCGCCTGCTCAACGAAGCGCTTGGCCTTTTGGCCCTCTGCCGTTTTCAATTCCGGCGCGTCGATGCCGCGCAGGCGCAGTTTCTGGCGGACAAAGGTATTGAAGCCCAGGCCGATCCGGGCCCACAGCGTGTCGCCGTCAATGACCTTCTTGACCTCGGCTTTGTAATAGTAGAGGTCCTCGGCCGTCCTGCCCGAGGGCCCCATTAAAAAAGCGCCTGACTTTTTTACGACTTGCACAATGGTACCGGCGGCTGACTCTTTTAGGCCTCCCCGAGGCCGGTACCGGCGGGTCACGTCAAAGCCAAGGTCCAGGTCCAGGGCGCCGTTTTCAACCGCGTCGACTTTGCAGGTATAAAGGATCCCTTTTCGGGCGGTGAGTTTCGCGGCCGGCGGCTTGTTGGCCGTTATGGTGACCGTCCGACGCGCTGCGTCGGCTTGCCGCCACTGGGCAATTTCCGCGCGCAATTCGTCACGGTTCAGCCCTTCCTTGTCCGCGCGTTTCTGCAGTTCCCGCCGCTGGATCTTGTTGGAAACATTCAACAGCTCCACATAATGCGACCAGGACAATGCCGACGCCCGCGTCGGCATTTGGAACTGCCGGTAAAATTGGACGACACGCTCAACGGACCGGTAGCACATCCCCAGGTCCCCTGCCAGGCGATCGTAGAGATACTCGCCGTAGCCTGAGCGTTGTTTGTTCTTTAAGATGTCTTCGTTGATGTCCTTCCCGACGTTCCAATAGGTGAGGGCCCGGGTGTGTTCGATCTTCCTGCGGCCGGAGTCGATCTCGGTTTTGATCCGGTGCAGGAGTCGGGGGTAGCTATCTTGGGCAGGCAATTTAGTCACGATGCCGATATTCTACACACCTCGTGAAAAGATGACAAGGGAAATCCGGGACGGGCCTTAAGAGATCAAAGATCTTTTAACCGGCTGGCCGGGATCCTGACAACCTTCCCATTTTTCCAGACAATAAGAGGCTGTCCAGTCCTTTTCCGTTCGAGGATCACGTTCTTCACCGCTTGTCGCATGGCTCGTACGGCCTTATTGAGGATCACAGCATCGCTTTTTGATTTTATCATTTTATTTGACCCTGGAATTTCTCAAACAAATCCTTCTCCATTATATTTAAACGTTCCTGATCATACCGGGCTATTTCTTTCGGTTCCGCGCCGGAATTATCAAAGAGCAACCAAGAATCGCACAAGCTTTGATAAAGTTGCCCGAAATTATCCCTGCTCCTTCCAAACCTCCGCACAACATCCTCCCGCGGAATATCATGCCCTCCCTGCTTTACCCGTTGACGAATCCGGGCATGGGCCAATTGAGCGTTCGGTATCCACAGAAAAAAGATCGTCAGAGAATAACCGTTCTTCTTTGCTTCTTTAATGAGGGGAACATAAGACCGGCCCGCCAAGGTGGACTCAAAGGCAAAATCGGCCTTAGCATCCAGAAACGTTTGTATTTGTCCCAGCAGCAATCGCCCCGCTTTGATACTCATCGACGCCGGGGAAAAAGGGGCCAATCCCGAAGCAATCAAGTCCGCGTTGACGAATTTGGAACAATGAGCGTAATGGGGTAAGAACTCTTTCGCGAAAGTCGTTTTCCCTGCGCCATTGGGCCCGGCAACAATATAGAGTTTTGGCATAGGTACAGTTTAACATTCCCATTGGTTAAAAACAATAGAACCCTCAGGAATTCTCACCGGAGGGTTTGGGGTTACGGCACGCCGTGCCCCTATGTCGTCATTCTTCCACCCCGTCTGTCGTACGATGGGGTGTCAGATGACGAAATTATCGCACAGCGGCGGATTTGCGCTTGGCTGAGGAAAAGGTCATTTTGCCTTTCTCTACATCCACGCGGATTGAATCGCCTTCGTGGAATTCGCCTTTGAGCAGTTTAAGCGCGATCGGGTCCTGGATATATTTTTGCACGACGCGTTTCAGCGGCCGGGCGCCGTACGACGGGTCATACCCTTCCTCTCCCAGATAGTCCCTGGCCTCTTTCGTTAATTCAATCGACACCTTCTTTTCCTTAAGCCTGGCCTGTAAAACCGACAACTGGATATCGACGATCTGACGGATATCCTCTTTGCTCAGGCGGTTAAACACGATGGTTTCGTCGATCCGGTTCAAGAATTCCGGACGGAAGAAGATCTTCATCGCGTCCGCGATCCTCCGCCCGATTTCCGCGGCATCCTTCGCGTGGGCGATCACGTCGGAACCTATGTTGGACGTGAGGATGATGATCGTGTTCCTGAAATTGATCACTCTCCCCTGTCCGTCGGTCAAGCGCCCGTCATCCAGGATCTGCAAGAGGGCGTTAAAGACGCCCTTGTGCGCCTTCTCGATCTCATCAAAGAGGACCACCGAATATGGGCGCCTGCGGACCGCCTCGGTCAGCTGGCCGCCTTCCTCATACCCGACATAGCCGGGCGGCGCGCCGATCAAACGCGCGACACTGTGCTGTTCCATATACTCGCTCATGTCGATCCTGACCATCGCGTTTTCGTCGTCGAACAGGAACCACGCCAGCGATTTGGCCAGCTCGGTCTTGCCGACTCCCGTCGGCCCGACAAAAATGAATGACCCGACAGGGCGGTTCGGGTCGCTTAAGCCCGTGCGCGTACGGCGAATGGCGTTGGCGACCAAATCAATCGCCTTGTCTTGCCCCACCACCCGCTTTTTTAAGTATTCCTCCATATGAATCAGCTTCTCGGTCTCGCCTTCCATCAATTTCGAGACCGGGATCTTGGTCCACTTGGCCACGACCTCGGCGATATCCTGGTCGTCCACTTCCTCTTTGAGCATCGCGCCGCCCTTCTGAAGGGCGATTAGCTCTTTATTGCGCTGCTGAAGCTCTTTGTTCAGCTCAACCAGAATGCCGTATTTGATCTCTCCGGCCTTGTCCCAATTCCCTTCCTTCTCGGCCTTCACTTCTTCCAATTTCTTCTGCTCGATGTCCGTCTTGATGCGGCGGACCGCGTTGATCTGTTCCTTTTCCTTTTCCCATTTCAGGCGCATTTCTTTGTTGGCTTCCTTAAGGTTGCCCAACTCCGCTTCGAGCTTCTTCAGGCGGTCTTTCGAGGCCTCGTCCTTTTCCTTCTTCAAGACCTGTTTCTCGATCTCCAGCTGCCTGATCTTGCGCTCGTTGACGTCCAGTTCCTGCGGCATACTGTCAATTTCGATGCGCAGCTTTGACGCGGCCTCATCAATCAAGTCAATCGCCTTATCCGGCAGGAACCTCTCGGTAATGTAGCGCTGGGATAAAGCCGCCGCGGCGATGATGGCGGAGTCCTGGATGCGCACGCCGTGGTGGACCTCATATTTCTCCTTTAGGCCGCGCAGAATCGCGATTGTGTCTTCGACCGTCGGCTCGTTAACAAGGACAGGCTGGAAACGCCTCTCTAATGCCGCGTCCTTTTCAACATGCAACCGGTATTCGTCTAACGTGGTGGCGCCGATACAGCGCAGCGTGCCGCGGGCCAAGGCGGGCTTGAGCATATTCCCCGCGTCCATCGAACCTTCGGCCTTTCCCGCGCCGACAATCGTGTGCAGCTCATCAACAAACAGGATGATGCCGCCGTTTTTGCTTTCAATCTCTTTGAGGACGGCTTTAAGCCTGTCTTCAAATTCACCCCGGTATTTTGTGCCGGCAATGAGCGATCCCATATCAAGCGCGATCACCTTCTTATTCTTCAATCCTTCCGGCACGTCTTCGGTAAAAATCCTTTGCGCCAGGCCTTCGACAATCGCTGTTTTCCCAACGCCGGGTTCGCCAATCAAGACCGGATTGTTTTTTGTGCGCCGGGACAGAACTTGGATAATGCGCCGGATTTCCTCGTCACGGCCAATGACAGGATCCAATTTTCCTTCCTGCGCGAGTTTGGTCAAATCGCGGCCGTATTTATCCAGCGCCTGGTATTTTTCCTCCGGATTGGCGCTGTCGGCCTTCTGCCCGCCGCGCAGCTGCTTGAGGATATTGACGATGTCGTCTTTGCGCACACCGTTTTTCCTCAACTCTTGCGCGACACAATTATCCCCGTTGTCAAAGACAGACAGGAAAACATGTTCCTGGGAGACAAAATCATCCTTCATGTCAGCGGCGATTTTCTGAGCGTCAGTCAATATTTTGTTGGCTTCATTGGAAAGCGCCGGGGCTGAACCTCCTTCGACGTTCGGTTTCTTCTCTAGCCCGGCCTCCAATTGGCCCAAGATTTCCTCAACCGGAATATTAAACCGCTTCAGAAAAGAAGAAAACATGCTGCCGTCTAATTTCATGAAGGCATAAATTAAATGTTCAACCTCAATTCTTTGATGCCCCAACTCCGCCGCCAAGTCGACAGACCTTTGGACAGCCTCCTGGCATTTCTGCGTGAATTTTTCAAATCGAATAGTCATTCTGCATCAACCCTTTCGTATGTATTTTATCGCGCTTCTTCTTTTCTTGTTAATAGGAACCTGTTCCTGTTAAAACACTTTTTTGGGAAGCTTAATAACCAAACGGTTTGCCTCTTTCTCCGTTTTGACTTTTGAGGTATCAGCATCATCGGGTAATGGAATCGTTTTTAAGAACGATCCGTATGACTGCAATTGGAACATCCTGTTTTCGCCCTCTTCTCTGTCTTCCCGTTGACGCTCTCCTTTGACCGTAATCGAACTTTCGTTGACCTGAATATCCACTTTTTCCTGGTCAAATCCCGCCATATCAAAAACGATTTCATAACCCTCCTCTGTTTCTTTAAAATCGAAGTCATAACCGAAGCTCATGTCACTGCTGAACATGCCTTTTCCGAGATTCCCCCTGTAATCGAATGAATTCTGGAACATGCGGTTCATCTCTTCCTGGATGCGGTTGATCTCTGAAAAAGGGTCCCATTGCCGGTTTTGCCTGCTTTGGAAGAATCCCCAGGGATCACTCCAACCTTGAGACGGTTTCGATGCCTCTAATTCATCCACTCGTTTTTGTAAAGCTTCTATCCGGGCTTTCAAGTCGGCAATGTTCTCTTCAGCTTGTGACGGATCAACACCGGAAACAACCATTGCTAAAATAAATAATCCGATTACGTTTAAGATAATCTCTTTTCTCATTTCGTACCTCCTCTCTTATCACCGCCCAACTTGTGCCATTTAAAGCCCGAAGGGCAAAGTATGACAGAGACCTCGCAATACTCCTTAATTGGCGGTGTTTAAATCCAATCATAAAACTCATTGCTGTAATTCCCGCGCTCTTTGGCTAAATGTTTCAATGTCCAGGCTGAACTGATTAGGAAAAAACCGATCAGGATAAAGACGGACGCCGCCATCGCCGCCAAAATCTGCGGAAAAACAATGATCATCACGCCAAAGAAGACAAATAGCAGCCCGTGGACAAACTGATGTTTCCACGGATAAAATAACCTGTCTCTAAATATGTCAAATAAGCTGTTTCGATACATCGGCCATTTCTCCTTTACTGGCTTACAATAAAACCCCCGAAGTAGGGGCACGGCACGCCGTGCCCCTACTCCATTATTATTTCACGTCAATCGTGATCTGTTTCGGTTTGGCCTCTTCTTTCTTCGGCAACGTCAATTGAAGAACCCCATCTTTAAACGTCGCGTTGACTTTGGCAGCATCAACTTGGCCCGGCAATCTCAAGGCCCTGTGAAAACTGCCGTAATAACGTTCGGTCCGGATGTAGTCCTCTTCCTTAACTTCCGACTCCTTCTTTTTCTCCCCGCTGATCGTCAAGAGATCATCCTGGACAGAAACATTGATGTCCTCTTTCTTCAATCCGGGCAGGTCGGCCTTGATCACGATGTTATCCTTGGAATCGTGAACATCAATCGCCGGCGTCCATTGCCCGCTCATCAAAGAAGTTTCTCCATCCCAATGCGGGAAAGAAAAATCAAAAAGCCGGTTCATCTCGTTGTGGAGATTCCGGATTTCACTGAACGGGTACCACGATTCATTTTGTTTGCGTAACGGATAGTTTTTCATTGTTCATTCCTCCTTTATTTTTGGTTACTTTTGTTTGGCCCCTTTGACCTTCCTCATCACTGATGAGAGCCAATCACGAATTTTAGGGACAAGTTTTTTTATTTTTTTCATTGTCCTTCACCTCCTGTTTGAAGTTAGCGCTCTCGGCTTAAGACTGCCAAATTCTGGGTAAAAAATTTTATGAAATTTCTTTCTCTTCTATTTTTAAAATAACTTTCAGGCCATTCATATTCACACCGCGTTCGCTAATGTAATACCAGCAATGTTTGACCATTTTTAATTCCCTTTGCGAATAAAGCCTTGCCTTCCCTTCTTTTTTCCGGGGCGGGCTGACGATCTGTTCACGGTCGAGCTGTTTTAAGATCCACACCGGAATGTCGAGCAGCCGGCAGACAACGCCTGTCGTAAATACCGGCTCGTCCAAGTCAAGGATGAACTCGTCAATATCGTCATTAGGATTCTTCTTGGCTGCCATGACTCCCTCTCCTTTATCCGCTAAAAATATACCATATTTCGATATTTTTGTCAATACTTTCGTAAATATTTTTTCGTTTTTCGAATCAACACTACGCGCGTCATCCTGGGACCGAACGCAATAAGGGCGAAAAACCTCGGCAGTCCAGATCCTTCCCCTTCGTGCCCCTTTGTGTTCCGCTGGGGTACGTAATGTTTTCCTCTGAATATATTTGAGGAAAAAACATACGCCGAAGCAATTTGACTGTAGCTGTGGCTCAGGGGCAGGATAACAGAAGTTAGTAAAGTGACAGTTTAAGGTGGGTTTTAACTTGGAAAGACGCCCCTGTTAACAGAGCGGATATCTTCAATGGTATAAAACGCGTTGGGATTAAATTTCTGGATAGCGGATATGATTGCCTTGACATCCGTTCTTTTGGCGATCGTGTAGATGACATTGACCGCGCCGGTGCTTCCGTTGGCCGCGATATTCGTCACACCGTAGCCTTTCACCCGCAGATGGTCAATCAATTCCGCCGCTTCTTTCTTGGTGATGATCCGGACAACCTCGGTCCCTATGGCCAGTTTTTCCTCAATGACCATCCCCACGTACGTGCCGGTCGCAAACCCGCCGGCAAAGGCGATATAACAGGCGACATTCGAAAGATTCAAGAACACCTGTTGAATGGCCAGCAGCCAGACCATGATTTGGATAAAGCCCAGAAACGGCGCCAGGTTTCGTTTTCCCTTTGTTAAAAGCATGATGCGCACCGTGTCCAGCGAAACATCACAGACGCGGGCAAAGAATATGAACAACGGAATGATGACCCATTGATAAATTTGTGTTTCATTTGAAAGTAACGCCGAAATCATTCTTCTCCTTTTTGCAGAAGCTGCCCTGCCTGCCGGCAAGCAGACGGCCGGTCAACTCTACTGTCCTTATATGAACAGGGCTTGGCCATTTCCGGCCAAGCCCCGTCAATCTCAATCGCTATGACGCGATTATAACATCCAAACTTTTTATAAACGCCTATTCATCTATTTCAATTGTCGCGGGCTCTTCCATTACCTCTTCCGCCGGTGCTTCCATTACCTCTCCTGCTGTCTCTTCAATCACTTCTCCCGTTGTTTCCTCTATCGCAGAACTAACCGTCTTAAACAGGTTTTTAACGACCTTCTTTCCGTTCATTTCGACATATTCGACATCAGCTTCATCGCCGCCCATCAAATCCGCGGCAGAAGCGACACCTTCGTAAACGGTCTCTGTATTCACATCATAGGCAACTTCAATCTCCTGGTCCATTTCATAATCATAAACCATAAGATAGATGGTGTCCCCTTCCACTCTTGATACTTTCCCATAAGCAAAATCCAAATCTTCAGCTTCCTGGGCCATGCTGACAGAAACAATGCCTGCCATCAGAAATGCCGTGATAACAAACATCCGTACTAACCGTGTGATTTCCATGCTTCCTCCTCTTTTTGTTAATAAAGTTATCTTTTGATCATATACAATAAAGCGCACTTAAGATATCTGCCGCCAGGCCCCAAAAGATCAAACAACCAAAACCTAAATGCGTCAATCTTTTTTCCCCATCAGCCTTAGAATGCCGTTTCTCGGCCTGGCACTGCATAGCAACTCATGGCTCTTTGGGGACATCTCCTCCTGAGTGTTTTGTAATCAATAATAGCAAATTTTCCGCTAAAAGAAAGCATTATTTTCCCTTCCCGATTGCGGCCTGAACAAACTCAGAAAGTTCTTCGGCAAGCAGCCGGTGCCCTTCGGGCGTCAGATGGCCGTCTTCCTTAGAATAGAGGCCTTTATCTTTATTGGGTTCAAAGGCCGGAAGCATGTCCAGGAAGCCTATATTTTGCTGCTGGGCGAATTTTGACAGCAGGTCATTGAGGTATCTATTGGCCGGCCGCCTGAATTCAGCCGGCGCATCCTTGCCGTATTCCAGGATCCCCAACTGGTTCATACGGGGAATATAAAAAAAGGCCAGCCTGGCATTATGCTCCTCTGCCAAGCTTTTTATGGCCAGCAGATATTTCCGGGTATTTTTCCATGTCGCGTTGCGGAACGTCGCGTCCTGAAAAAGGGGACTTTCTTCCTGAATGATAAAAAATTGTTCTTCGTCCCTATATTGCCTTAATTCCGACATGGCTTTGTTATGGGCCGAATCTTCATTGGCCTTTTCCGCGCGGGTATACATATATTCGATATACCGGCTGTGACTAATGGCTGCCGTGTGTAACTTTTCAAAAAGAGATCTCTTTTGTGTCTTTTCAAAGGAAATAGCCGGGTAATCCTTATATTTCTTTGAGAAGTATCGATTGATCATTACAGGAAGGCCGTCTTTATCCAGAACGCTCATCGCCCTTGTCTTATGATCCTCAAACACATCATTTGCGGAAAGCTGCACGATAATCAAATCCGGATTAAGCTGAAGAAGTTCCCTTTTAAGATAGAGATACTCGCTGATCGGGGAATATCCAGGCACGCCGGCGCCGATAACCTCATAATCGTGGCTTGGGTCATCATTCCCGGAATTTAAATGCCTCTCCAGAAGCGCGCAGAAGTTCTCATAAGGAGAAACTTGAAGGGCTTCCGTGAAAGAATCCCCTAAAACCAATATGCGTGTGACTCCATAGGGTTTGCGAATCTGGACTTCTTCTCCCAGCAAGCCCAGGGAATTCGTTTCATGCCAAACCGAACTTTCCTCGCCCGGTCTCTTTCGGTAAAGAAATTTGTTGTTGGGAGCATGAACCACCCCCAGATAGGGATCCGGGACCCAAATCTGCCGGTCCCGGTTTTCCGACCCGTTATAAACCCTGATAACGATCTCACAGACCGAGAAGATGAATACAACGGCCAACAATCCAGCCATTGATAAAAATAAGGCTCTTTTTTCCAAATCGTTCATGATGATTATAATAAAAATGTTAGGTTCTTTGGAAAAATGAATGGGTAATAAGAAATATTCCCTCCCCCTTGTGGGGAGGGATAGGGAGGGGGAATCCGACGACAATGACACCCCCACCTAACCTCCCCCATAAAGGGGGAGGAATAACAGGAATTTTTACCAACTAAAATTTCCAAAGAAACAAATGTTATTGTGTTACCAAAGTCATTCGCTTGTACTCCGGCAATAGGGAGCATTGTACACCGAAAACGCAAACACAGTCAATAACTGGCCCATTTACTTTTCCGAATAAGACAAGCAACGTTCTTTTCTTTTTAATGAAGAAGATGTAGAATTATACGGACTGACGGTCATATAGTTCTTCGGAGAATTCTTCAATGAAAAAATGGACAAGAAGAGACTTTATTAAGAGCGGATTTCTAGCCTTATTAGGGACAGGTGCGGCTGTTTCTTTACGCCGGCTGGGCTTTGGCCGGGAATCGAATGAAGATCTCGCCTCATCCCCAGGCCCTGATTTTGTCCCTTCTTACCTAAAATTGCATAAGCGGGGAGAATTGAAGAAACGCGGCGAGGCGCTTTGGGCAATGATGAGCCAATGCCGGCTTTGCCCGCGCGAATGCGGGACAAACCGTTTTGAGAATAAAGGGTTCTGTCATTCAACCGACCAACTGCAAATTGCCTCGTATCATCCGCATTTTGGCGAAGAGCGGCCTTTGGTCGGCCGCGGGGGTTCGGGGACCATCTTTCTCTCTAATTGCAGCCTGCGGTGCGTCTTCTGCATCAATTGGGAAATCAGCCAGGGCGGCGAAGGGGGAATTGTCTCTCTCGATGACATGGCCGGGATGATGCTTGCCTTGCAAAGCCGCGGCTGCCATAATATCAATATCGTAACACCTACGCATTACTCCCCTCATATCCTTCTCGCGCTTGACAAGGCCGCGGCCAAAGGATTGCGGATTCCTCTTGTCTGGAACACCTGCGGCTGGGAAAAGGTCGAGGTCTTAAGGAAACTGGACGGGATTGTCGATATCTATCTTCCCGACTTTAAATACGCGGACAGCCGTATGGCCGCGAAATATTCAAGCGACGCCTCATTCTATCCTGAGGTAACTAAACAGGCTTTACTGGAAATGCACCGGCAAGTCGGGGTCGCTAAGCCGGCCAAGAACGGATTGATGCGCCGCGGGCTCATGCTCAGGCACCTGGTCATGCCCAATAATGTCAGCGGCACTAAGGAAGTCCTGCAATGGGTCGCGGCCAATCTGCCGAAGGACACCTACATCAACTTAATGTCCCAATACACGCCCATATATAAAGCGCACCAATACCCTGATATCTCCAGGACCATTACCGAGCGGGAATACAGCGATGCCGTCCGCTGGGCAAAAGAAGCCGGACTGACCAATGTGGATTATCAATGGCGGTCATTTGCAGGATAAAAAAAGGGACGGGAAGTAAATCTCCACACTATCAATGAGTTTCGAGCTTTTTTACAAGAAACTTAAATATGTTTCTCCCCTTTAACTGCGCCGGCTTCCCATTTTCCAACGCCGTTCATAACATCCTTGAAACATAATTTAGCCAATTCATCGAAATTGCTTTGAAGGATCCGTTGTATGCGTCCGGGTTTCGAATAAAACTCCCGCATGCCCCATGCACCCAATCGACCCAATTCTTCAATGGTTAAATGGTCAGTTGGAACAACTGGGTGAAGAAAATCCCATTTGAGCATATCGATATTCTTTGGGTCAACCCATCCTTTTTTAATGCAGTCGCTCCAAAGAGGAGAACCTGGTGGTGGCGTTAAATATCCGACCCACATGACATCAGGGTCAACTTGATCGGCAAATTCAAAACGTTGCTTAATGATCGCCTCCGTATCATAATCGAACCCGATCATTATATCCCCCACAATCGCTATGTCATTCCTTCGCAAGACTTCAATCGTCTTGAAAATTTGCTCAACCGTAATCCCCTTGTCGAGTTTGCGTAATTCCCAATCATTGGCAACCTCAATGCCAAATACCCCCATGAAGAGTCCGGCCTTTTTCATGAGCGGAATATCTTTTTCCATTCTGACCCAGTCGCTCGCGCAGCCCAAGCTGACCCACTTCATCTGCAGTCCCCGCCGTATCTTCTCTTCACAGAATTCACGGACACGGGCAGGATTTAAGTTAAAATTATCTTCTTGAATGACCATCACTCTTGTGCCAAATTTTTTTTCTAACAACTCAACTTCTTCAATGACCTTTTTTGCGGATTTAGCCCGCCACCGCCTGAAGTTCTTGAGCGCTCGCGGGTCATGCTCGCTCCATTCATAGCAAAACGTGCATCCGTGGGTACAACCCCGCGAAGTAACAATCTCGACAAAAGGTTTCCAATAGGTATGTCCGACATATTGATCCATCGGGAAGAGGTCATACGCCGGTAAAGGCAACAGGTCGAGATTCTCCAAAAGCGGACGCACCGGGCCTAAAACGACCGAACCATTGCGCCGAGAAGATAACCCAGGAATGTTACTGAAATCCGTTTTTCCTTCGTTTAATGCTTCCATTAAATCATTAAAGGTAAGCTCCCCTTCGCCCATCACAACAAAATCAATGGCTGAATTGTTTTCAAGCGTTTCTTTACCAAAAAAAGAATACCAAAGCCCGCCCACAACAATCTTCGTTTGAGGAAGAATCTTTTTTATTGCTACTGCCGTATCATTAAAATATTTTTGTACCGCAAATCCGCCATAGGAATGCAGAATATCCCCCAAAACAACCACATCGGGGTTTTTTTCTTTGACCTGATTGAGCATGACATCAAACGGAATTTCAAGTGCCTTGCAGTCTAAAACCTCCGGTTCGATTGTTCCCTTCTCACGAGCATAAGCCGCCCATTGCGCGTGCATTTGATTGGGGGCGACATGATGGCCGTGCGTCGCCCAAGAGCCCAAAAGCGGAGTTAAAAAAAGAACCTTCATGATTATCCTCCTATTTTACGATGCCTTTTGACCACATATCCATTACGGTTTCCAACGCCTGCTGAAAACTCACCCCTTCTTGCTGCAAAATCTCCGGGTCAATAATATTATTAACCGCCCCAAGATAAGCCCGAACCGCCAATGCGGGATTAACAGAACGGAATTTACCTTTCTTAATACCTGAAGCAACGAGCTTTTCTAAATCCATGACTTTTTCGGAACGGAAATCAACAAATTCCTGCCACAATTCCGGCAATTCAAGTTGAATATCTTTTAAAAAATGTTCAAACCAGGGGGCCAATTCCTGCTGCAAAAAGAGAACATTCAGCGAAATAATTTTCAATGGGTCTTTTTCCGTCTTTTCAACCTTAATTTGATAATCGTTAATCTTATTTTTTATTTTCGCAACCAAACCTTTTGCAATATCTATTTTGCTCGGGAAATGCAGATAGATCGTGTTTTTGCTCATCCGAAGGTCAGCGGCAATTTCATCCATGGTGACCTTGTGGTATCCAAAGCGAACCATCCGGGTCCGTGCAGCAGACAGGATCTTGTCAGCGGCAGGATCAGTCTTTTTCATAAAAGGCCTCCATAATACTAGTTTAGTATTTAAAGTATTGTATCAAAGAAATCTGCCCTGTCAACAAAAAAGCCCTTGTGACAATATAATCACAAGGGCTTAAAAAGGGAAGCGGCAAAAAAATCCTCACAACCGCCCTCAATGAACTCCCGCCCGTCATCGGATTCGGACTTTAGCTTGTCCCATAATATAAGTCTTTATGATGCGACTGTCCGGGGACCCCTGACAATGGCCTCTAACCGCCAAAAGCGAAAGTGAAGCCCGTGGACACTTTGTAATCCGGTTCGGCTTCTGAAATCCCTGAAGCCAAGCCCAGATCATACGTTACAGCATCGTTGATCGCATAATTAAGACCGACCAGGCCTGATGTCGCGTTGTCATCGAACTTCCCGGATAATAGCGTATCTCCGAAGATTTCCCCGACAAGATTTATTTTCTCGTTTAAAGAATATTCCAGCGCGAAGCAGTAATTAAACGTATCTTCAAACTCTTTTTTAACCGAACAACCTAAATTCCCATAATACGTGATCTTATTAAATTGTTTTGAAAAGATGCCGGTGAACGTATATTCCGGCCTTCCCGTTCCCAGGGATTTCTCGTCATTTCCCGATTCGGTTTTGTATGCAAAAGACAGGGCAAAATCCGGCAAACGCTCTTGTTCATGAAGGATATTCCATTTTGACATGATCACAATATCAGAAAATCCATTTGTATCACCCTCATCTTCTAAATCAATAAATTGATACGGAATCTCAACGCCAAGGTCAAGGTTCTTCAATACACCCGTCTTAAGAACAACGCTGTGATTATATTCCTTATCTGTGGCGTTGACATATTCATAACCATATTCTAATTCTAAGGCACCAACATCAGCCGCTCCCGCATCGTCTGTCGCAAGAGGACGGGCCGCATAGGCATTTGAAACAAAAACAAGGCTCATGATAAAAAGAGAAATATATTTTTTCATAATTCACTCCAAAGTTGAAATAATTTTAGGCTGAAATTTTAATTTTCGACTGCTCCAGGCTTTTACCTATGACCCATGTCAGACCATAAACCAGGGCGATCCCCGCCCAACCGGCAAAAATCGTGGCAGCCGCGGCATTTGTAATAAATCCGGCTTGATAATCAGGAAACATGGCCGATATTTCAAAACCGCCGAATTCTAAGAAAGACAGTTTTTGCGCGACCCATTCCAATCCATCAGGAAAGCCGCTTGCAAAAGGACTTAATGTTACCGCCACACCAGCCAACATAAAAGAGCCTAAGGCGAACTGCGGTTCTTTTTCCTGCCATAAAGCCGCATAAAAGCTCAAGACAGAAACCACGGCAACTGTCAATAAAGATTCACCGAGGCCAATAAGCGCGTGAACAGAAAGCATCGCCGGTAAAACCTTGTTAAACGTAACGGCCCCTGAAATGCCTACTTCTAAAGAACAGGCAAAGGCGCCGATCAATACTGAAAAGAAAGCCGCGATGCCCAAAGAAACGTGTTTATTTATTTTTTTGGCCTTGAGCGCAGAATAAACAACGCCTCCTAATCCCGCCCCCAAAAGCGACATATTAAGGATGTTGGCGCCCAACGCATTGATGCCTCCGTCCCCAAAGAACACGGCCTGGACGGCAAGAACAACAGCCGTCGACAAAATGGCAAAAGGTATGCCCAATAGACTTACTCCTAAGAGAGCGCCTACAAGATGCCCGGATGTTCCGTTTTGAACAGGATAATTCAGCATCTGAAGAGCGAACATAAGCGCTGTTACCGCAGCAAATTTTGCGGCAGACGGCTTATTTTCATTCTTTTTGGCAACTGTTGCAGCAACTCCTAATCCCAAGACCGAAACTGCTGCGGTGACCGGACATATCGCCCCGTTTAACATGGATGTTGGAATGTGCATGTTTCCCTCCCTCGTTTTTTGTATTACGATTTTAATTTTCGTGCTACCAACTGACAAAAAAATAATACGGCTCAGCTTAAATTCTTGCCTGTGGCGGACATGCTTAATGTCCCGTGTTTAACACCCTTGACGGCTTTCAACAAATCAGCCAATTTCAAGACCTCTTGAGGAGATCCTTTGACCGCAATGATCTCTAAACAGTTATCATGATCCAAATGGACGTGTTGAGAGGAAATGATCACCTTCTGGAAATCATGCTGGATATCCGTGATTGTGTTCATCAGCTCTCTTTTGTGGTGATTATAAATCAGAGTGACGGCGCCGGCAATTTCACTCCCTTCCTGCCACGCCTGTTCAACCAGATCATGCCGGATCAAATCACGGATGGCTTCCGAACGGTTGGTATATCCTTCGCGCTGGATCCTCTTATCAAACTTTTTAGAAAGCTCTTTTTCTAATGAAATGCCAAATCTGATCAAGTCAGTCATATCGCTTGTCCTGTGTTACGATTTTTAGGATTTTAACACAACAATTATCAGAGTCAACTGATTTTTAATTTTTGAACACGAAACCGGGAGCATTTCGCCATTTTTGCTTCGAATGCTCTCGAATTCCTCAACGGAGATTTAATATTTTAGGGAAAAAATATGGGCACAACCTTTTATGACGTTAGGTCAAAAAAATCCCCAGAGTTTATGGCTCCGGGGATTACTTATAACACTTTATCTTCCGAGCACGTACACAAGACTGGGGCCCCTTAAGAGAGCCTCCCTGCCAGATCAACTATTCAGCATCACTTTCTTCGACCTTCCTATTCCATCGTCACCGGCCCTTCTTCATCATCTTTTCCTTCTTCATCGCCTTCCTTTCCTGCACGGCCTCTTCTTTTTCCGCCTTCCACTCATCATACTTGACTTTCTGATCGTCCGTCAAGAGGGCCTTGATTTTGGCGGAATATTCCTCGGCAATACTCTCCTTCTTGGCACGGCATTCTTCCATAACCGCTTTTTTCTTCTCGGCCTTTTCCGTGATCAATGCCTTTACTTCATCCGCTTGTTCCTGCGTTAACCCGAGTCTTTCAGTCATTTTCGCGGCCTTCTCCTGAACCGACCCTTCGTTCATTTTTGCCTTGGCACCTTTACAATTGCTGCATTCGGCATAAGCCATCGTTGCGGCGAATAACAAGGCTACAGTTAACAAAATTACTCTTTTCATTTATCCCTCCTTTTGTTCTCTTATTCCTTTTATCCCATTTGTTAGTCGCAATAACTGTAAAGCGCTTACAAAGGTTATTGTCTTAATCTAGAAACCAGCCACTGGTGCCGGTGAGAGAATCTATCAGAGCCGTTGCCCTATTTTGTCTTCTTTGCCTCTTCCCGTTCCTGGATGATCTTCTCCTGGATCGCGCGGGGGACCGGCGCGTAAAAGGCCGGTTCCATAGAAAAGGACGCGCGCCCCTGGGAGAGCGACCTGAGGGCGTTGGCGTAATTGAACATCTCGGAAAGCGGGACCTCGCATTTGACCGTTTTCAACTTTCCCTGAACGCCCATATCAACAATCTTGGCCCTGCGGGAATTCAGGTCACCCACGACCGCCCCGTTATATTCCTCCGGCACGGCGCAATCGACGACCATGATAGGCTCCAAGAAGATGCATTTGCCCTGCCTCAGCGCCTCGAGCAGCGCCCTTTTGGCCGCTGTCTGGAAAGCGATGTCGCTTGAGTCCACCTCGTGGAACGAACCGTCAATCAGGGTCACCGTAAAATCCGTGACCGGATATTGCGCCAAGACCCCTTTTTGCGACTGGGCCGCGATGCCCTTCTTTATAGAAGGGATATATTCCTGCGGGATCGCACCGCCTTTGATCTTGTCAATGAATTCAATCCCTTTGCCCGGTTTCTCGGCAGGTTCGACATTGATCACACAGTGCCCATACTGGCCGCGGCCTCCGGTCTGCGAAATGAACTTGCCTTCGATCTTCTCGACCTTCTGTGTCACCGTCTCCCGGTAGGCCACCTGCGGCCGGCCGATATCGATGTTCAGGTCATGCTCGCGTTTCATCCGGTCGACCACGATATCCAAATGCAGCTCGCCCATCCCCGAGAGGATGGTTTGGCCCGTCTCCTCATCGTAACGGCTGGTTAAGGACGGGTCCTCATCCAGGAACCTGTGCAGGATCTCCCCCATCTTGTTCTGGTCGCCTTTTGACTTGGGCGAAATGGCCATCGAAACCACCGGCTCCGGGATGTTCATGCTTTCCAAAACGATCTGCCGCTCGGCGTCGCTGATCGTATCGCCGGATTTTGTTTCCTTAAGGCCGACCAAGGCAATAATGCTTCCGGCAGAGGCCTTGTTAACAATCTCCTGCTTATTGGAATGCATGACCACAATTTTCGCGATCCGTTCCTTTTTGCCGCGCGTCGTGTTGTAGACGGTTTCGCCGGAATCGATCCTGCCCGAATAGATCCTTGTATAGAACAATTTGCCGACGTAAGGGTCAGAGGCGACTTTAAAGACCAGCGCGCTTAAAGACTCCGCGTAAGACGTTTTGCGCTCCACTTCCGCTCCGTCTTCGGACATAGGGTCCTTGCCCTTGACCGGCGGGACGTCCAAAGGCGACGGCAAATAATCGATAACGGCGTCAAGCACCAGTTGCACCCCGCGGTTGTGCAGGGCCGTCCCGACCAAGACCGGGAAGAAAGAATTCTTGCAGACGCCTCGGCGTATCGCCGCCTGGACCTGCTCGACCGTGATCTCCTTCTTGCCCGCCACATGCTCCATAATTTCTTCATCAACCTCCGACAGCCGCTCAAGAAGGACATGCCTCAGCTGCTCGCACTTTTCTCTTAAAGGTTCGGGGATATCCTGACGCTGTAATTTCAGGCCGTCCTCATCCAGGTAGGTGATATATTGCCTTTGAATCACATCGACAATCCCTTTAAATTCATTTTCCGTCCCGTCAGCAAACTGGATCGCGGCCGCGTTGGCCCCCAGCCGGTCATGGATCTGCCCAATCACGCGCTCGGCATCGGCGCCCAGCCGGTCGATCTTGTTGATAAAGAAGATCCGCGGCACATGATAACGGTCGGCCTGCCGCCAGACCGTTTCGGTCTGGGCCTGCACCCCGCTTGTGGCGCACAAGACAACGACCGCCCCGTCCAGGACCTTCAGGGAACGTTCGACCTCAACGGTAAAATCAACGTGGCCGGGCGTGTCGATAATATTGATCCTTTTCCTGTTCCAAAAACACGTTATGCTCGCCGCCGTGATGGTGATCCCGCGTTCCTGCTCCTGGGGCATCCAGTCCATGACGGCGTTGCCTTGGTCGACCGTCCCCATTTTATGGATGACCCCCGTATAATAGAGGATGCGTTCCGTGGTCGTGGTCTTTCCGGCGTCAATATGCGCGATGATGCCGATATTCCTCGTGTCTTTTAATTTTTCCTCTTCTTCGGCGTCGGTTTCTTCGGGTGTCTGAGCTTTCGGCTGTTCTGCGGCAGCTTCCGTGGCGGGTGATGCTGGTGGGACTACGGATCCTTCTGATGCCGGAAGCGCCGATCCGCTGGAAGGTGTCTCTGTTACGGCGCTTTCCTCTTTCTTCGTTTCCCCCGCCGGTTTGGCTTGCGCCTCAAGAGGCCCTGGTTCCTTTAACTCTTCGGCTTTCGCCTCGGTTATGAGTTGAGAGATTTTCTGGATTTCCTCCGGGGACAATGTCCCGCCTTCCTTCAGTTTCTGCGCCAAAACGGCTATCTGTTTATCTTTTTCCTTGATCAGGGCCTCTCTCTGGTTTAATTGCCCTAATAAAGTCTCAGCCCTCTTCTTTTCATCCTGAAATTCCTTGCGGGCCTTTTCAAGCTCATTTTCCTTCTCAAGGACTTCTTTTTGGCGCCGGTTGATTTTCTGTTCCAATTGATCGGCCCGCCGCTTCCATGATTCCACTTCTCTCGTTGCATCATCACTTTTTTTCTCGATCTCATAGTGCTTGTCTTTGGCGTCCTTGACCTCTTTCTCAAGCGCATTCTTGACCTGATTAAACTCTTTGCGTTTTTTTGTTTCTTCCTTTAAAACTTGCCGGTGCTTTTCCAACTCGGCTTGGTTTTCATCAAAATGTTTTTGAAGTTCCGCATATTTTTCCTGCAGCTCGCTCAACTGGAGAGACAGATGAATTTCTTCCTCAAGATCTTTATGTTCGGCGGGGGTAAGAGGTTTGAAAGGAGATTCATCGGGTATTTCAACAAGGGCGTTTAACTCTTCATGTTTCGGCTTTTCTTTCGTCTCTTCCCTTGGCGCTTGCGCAGGGCCTTCTTCCTTTATAACCGTTGTCAAAATGTCCACCAGGGGTTTCCTGCTTCTTGAGTTCTGCTGTTGTTCATCCCGGAACACAAGGAATAACGCGGCCCCCATGCCGAGGAAACATATCACCGTTACAAAAAGCAATGCCCCCATAAAAATGTTCCTTTTTTAAAAAAGGTGACAGCCACTTTCTTATATAGTCATTCTGACACCGAACGAAGTTCGGTGGAAGAATCTCGACAGTTTAGATCCTTCCACCCAATTGTTTAACACTAGAGGCGTCAGGATGACACGATAAAAAAAAGTGACCGCCACCTTATAAGAGTCTTCTTTACAATCCTAACTGTTTTTTCGCGATTTCGTTACTGAAGGCATACAGCAATTTCGCATAGATCGTTCTGGCCCGGTCAGACATGTGCTCGATCGTAACGACCGTCTCAAAAAATATCGAACGGGCTTTACAAGCCGTGCAACGCAGAACCTTGCAATCATATAATAATTTCTCGTTTTCCAGAGGGGTGGAGATAAGCAATTGCATCTCGGTCTCCTCAGGAAATTTCTCAGTGGTAAGAAAACAGATGCCGGACTCGCTCATATTGATGGGGGTCACCGCATCCCAGGTTTCCTTGCTTCCAGGGGCATTGCTGCGGAATTTCATCGTGTACGGCAACTTCACGCGCTGGTGACGCCTTTTTTCCATACCATCCATTTCCATCGCAACCCCTTTCCCTGTTACGTTAAGTATATCACACGAAGGAACATGAAAAAACAATTGAACGCAAAAAAAGAATAGCCGCTTTTTCACCTGTCATCTTTCCCTTTGCCCAGGATGACGGTGATAAGCGGCTATTGTTTTTTATCCTGTTACCTCGTTCCCTTTTAAGCGATGCCCTTAGCGTCTATGCCGATCCAGATAATCCGGATACCGAAACCTTTCGTTCTTGCTCAGTTCGCAACAATATCCTTTATACCGTCCCAGCCGGCGCGGCCCACGGCGGTAGCAAACCCCTTTCGGGGGATGACACGTTTTGACAATAACATGGGTCTTTCCCCTATGATGGCCGTCATTAATAAGGACATCCATGACCCGGACAATTTTCTTAAATGCCCTGTAATCATCGTTGTCATTGCGCCCTTTGTCGCTGGCCCAGACCTGCTGCCCTCCCGCTAAAAGCAAGATCGAGGTTGCCGCGGTTAAGATGATGAGTTTTTTCATGATTCCCCCCTTTTTGTGAACATGCGTTGATCTGTCAATTCCCAGTCCATCAAACACATGTTGCGCAAAAAGGTTTCGTGGGAAAACAAAAACCCACGGCAACTCCGGGAGTTGCCGTGGGGACAGAAACCGCGTCCCCGGCTGGAATCGAACCAGCATCTATGGCTCCGGAGGCCAGCACTCTATCCGTTGAGCTACGGGGACAAATTACCACAAACCAATAATGTGTTTGTTCCCAACAGGAACAAACACTAATATTCAGAGAAAATTGTCCCAGTACTTTTTTCAACAAAAAAAGTACGGGGATCATCTTCCTCAAACCAATAACGTGTCCGTTTCTAACAGAAACGGACACTACCATCCAGAGAGATTTGTCCCCGTCCTCATTTTGTTAAAATGAGGACGGGGAATTATTTGCAATAATCAAACATCTACCGGGCGGCCGTAAAGGCCGCCCCTACAATCAAATTTTTTCTTTATATTCTTTCCAGATTCGTTCCAGCGCCTCCCCCGCCTTCATCGGGATCTTGATATCCACCTCACCCGAAAGAAGCGTGTCATCCGGATTAATCTCAACCGTCGTGCTGCCGGAATGTTTCGCATCCACTAACGGGCCTTGGATATACGGAAAAACTCCCGTTGTGCCGATCCAGAAATAGATATCGAAGCCTTTTTCGACCTGATCCGTAAGCGTCTGATACTTATCGAAGGGAAGCATCTCCCCAAAGAGGACGACATCCGGCCGTATAATAAATCCGCATTTAGGGCACTTGGGGGGAATGGTCAAGCCGCTAAAATCTTTCACCGTCTTGCGCCAATAGCACTTCATGCATTTCAGATGGTGGAGATTGCCGTGGATCTCGATAACATGTTCCGCCCCGGCGTCCGTGTGAAAACCATCGACATTCTGGGTCAGCACCCAGACGCGGTTAAACGCGCGCTCCATTTCGGCTATGATCTGGTGAGCGCGGTTAAAGGTCGCGTTGCGGCAATTGCGCTCAATCTGCAAAAGATATTTCCAGGTCACGGACGGGTCTTTATAAAGCATTTCCCCGGCCAGCGCCGTCTCAACCGGGATCCCGTCTTCCGTATCCTGTGATTCATACAACCCGCCGATCCCCCTGTAGGTCGGCAGTCCAGACTCCGCCGATATTCCGGCCCCGGTAATGAAGAGGATGCTCCTGCAGCTCTTCAACAATTCACTGACTTTGGGAATATTTTCCATCGGGGAAACCCTGACACGTTAGGGATTATAGCATAAGTGTGAGGCTTTGTATTCTATTTCCTGGCAGAAAAAAGGACGGATGCTTATGCGCCCGTCCCAAAACGTTCATTCCCTGTCGTCTGTCAGGACTCATGAATTCAGGGGAAACAAAATTTCATTTAAGCTGCTTCTTATGGGGTGACTTTAAAAACCTTATCGCCTTCATGCACCTTTTGAGCGACTTTGATCCCTGCCGCCTCGCCGGCCCCGGCTTCCTCGACATTTTCGTGTTCAAGCTGGATCGATTCCACCGGTTGGGTAAAATCATCATGAGCGCCTTTAATATGGATCGTGTCTCCGACCTTAAGCTGAGCCGAAAGATTTATTATCCCGACGCTCAAATGGTTGTAATAATGGGAAATTTTTCCGATTTGTTGTTCAGCCATTTCCATTCTCCTTTTTTGAATTAACGGCCGTAAGGATTTTCTTCCGGCTTGACTTCGCCTTGAACAGCTTCAGCGCCGCCTTCAGTGACCGACCCGACCGCATTGGCCGTCGCACCGACCGCCGTTCCAACAGCATTACCGGCCTTGTGGACCGTTTCGCATCCGGCCAATCCCATGGAAAGAATCACAAAGGAAATCATGAAAGATTTATTCACTAACGCCTCCTTTAAAAAGGAATGTGTCCCTTTTTTACAGTTTATTGGACAACCAGATCACCGGCCACAACCGCGCTTGTGGCAGCGCCCCAGATTTCAGCTTTCGAGAACTTCGGCTGCACCTCAATGACCTTGATGTCGGCTACTTTGGTCGCTTCGCTCCCTAAATCCATTCCCGTGTCAGGATCGATGAGCGCTTCCCCTTCCCTAAGGACCTCGAACCGGTCACCTGCATGGACATTCGCGTTCTCCCCGGCATTGATAAAGACAACGCCGTCTTTGAAAGACACCACTTTTCCTTTCCACGGGACTTCTGACAATTTCTGTGCAATATATTCGACAGCCCGGTCGATGGTCATCTGCACAGCTTTTCCAAGAGGGGTCGATTTGAAATTCGATGAAGAAAGGTCAAAGCTGCCGCTGTAGCCGATCGACAGCCCGCCGGAACGCGCTTCGCCTTCGACCCTCCTGGAATCGATCACCTCTCCCGTCGTTGAGTCAATCAATTGAACGATCACGGCCATGCTCGCCGTGGACTTCTTTGTGCCGAGAGATACGCCCGAGATGCTGAACCCCTGCCCGCCACCGGAGGTATTCTCTTCAAATTCCGTGATCTGCCCTTTGATCAAGATCTGGGCAGGAATGGCCTTACCCTTCTGCGCGGTTGTCGATTGGGCCATACGGCCTGAAGCCGCCAGGTCCTGCTCGGCAAAGACGACATCCAGGTCGGCGCGCGTCAAGACATTGAACTTCCCGCTCTGGACCAAGGCATCGGTCAATTGGGTGGTAAAATCATTCCCCAACCGCACTTCGCCCCTATATCCAGAATCGTTCTCGAAATCAAAGACCGCGACGGTCTTCTTTAAGTTCTGCAAAGACGGGGATTCGCTGGCAGCCTCAGAGCCTTTCTTCAAATTGCCAGACGCCAGCGCATCGCTGACAGGCAGGATACTGATAGCTAAGCATAGAAACAACGGCAGCATTTTCATAGAGTTTCTCCTTTTTTAGTAGCAAATAACATTTTTTAGATCATTAACATCAGCCGGCATGTCAGGCAGGACGACCGACTCCCCATCCAAATCATACACCGAATACCCTCCGGCTTCCTCACTGTCAAGAACAACCAGGTAACTCGCGCCGGCATCCTCGCAGGTTTCGATATAGAACCGGTCAATATCCTCGTTCACGGGAAACCTCTTTTGGGATTCGACGTTAAACCCTCTTAATCGATGCCTTCCATCTGGCGATATTTCCACATAATACACAAAATCTTCATCCGGGGAGAACACGATCCCGGCATTCTGGTCATTGGTCATGAAGCTTAAATAGGACTCATTGTCTTCATTTAACGTTTCATAGATCCAGAATCTTCTCTTGTATAAAGAAGAGGATTTGCTTTTTCTTTTAAAGACATCCAGGGCCCGCTTCACAATATCCGTTTCTTCCTTGACCGTATAACGTTTCGTATTATATTCCTTTTTTGTCCCGGCTGTGTTTGCCTCAAGACCTTCATCCTTTTTAGGGACAGAGGCATTCTCCTGCGCCAAACCCATTGCCGCGGTGCAGATAAAAATAATGAAGGTCAGAATAAGATTTCGCATAGGTCTTCTGGTGGCGGAACTGCCTGTTGGGTTAACCGTAAATAATGGGATTATTCTACCCTGAAATGAAGTAACTGACAATATTTAATTGAGAGCAAGTCCAGTACCTGCCAAACTAATGATCAACCGGCGCAAAAATATCCGCTGAATCATTCTTCGGCGAATTGACTAACGTTGAAATCTCATAGGCATCCATCTCTTTATCGTCATAAGGCTTTAGAAGGCGCTTGACATCCTCGATCCCAATTTCGCTAAGCCAGGCATCCTCTTTGTCCTGCGGCAGGATCACGGGCATGCGCTCGTGGATGCCTTTCAATAACCGGTTCGATTCCGTCGTGATGATCGAACAGGAATAAATGCCTTTCTCTTTCTCCCCCCACAGGTCCCATATGCCCGCGAACGCAAAAACACCTTCGTCTTTCATCATGATCCTGTACGGGCTTTTTTTGCCGTCGGCGCGCCCGCCTTGCCGCTTTTCGTGGCTGGCGAGGCTTCGCATCCCGCTGGATTTCCTGCCGGGTGCGAGTTTCCATTCATAAAAGGAATCGGCCAGGATCAGGCAGCGCTTGTGGCGGACGGGGCCGCGGTAGGCCGGCCTTTCGGTCAGTGTCTCGGCCTTGGCGTTGATCATGCTGTACTGCGTGTTTTCCTCTTTGGCCCAATGCGGGATCAATCCCCACCGGATCATGGAGATTTCATGCGGCGATTCATTGAGGATCGCGGGGACATCCTGGGAAGGTGCGATATTATAGTGAGGCTCCAGCTTCTCGGGGACTTTGGAAAGCTTGAAACGTTCTTTCAGTTTTTTACCATCTGTTTTTGTAAACGCATAGCGTCCGCACATGATGGGATATCATAGCGCGGAATGAACCGTAGGTCAATAAACGGCTGGTCACTTCACCGTTCATACGTCGCGTTCTTCAAAGAGGCCGGATAGACCGTCCACTCGCCGTATTGATCATTGACCCGGTCCACAGAGCGGATCAATCGGTCGCGTCTATCCTGACGGTCAAACAAGTAATGATGATCAGCGAAAGATAAATGGGAAACGCTCACCCCCAAGACCCGCGCGCAAAGGTCGGAAAGCCCCATCTGCTCAACAATATGCAGGCACCGCTGGTAGATTTCATAACCGTCATAGGTCGGCTCGGTAAATGTCTTGCGCTTGGCTGAGCCGCCGCCGATCCCATCACTGATATAAAAATAAACCGTCCTGGCCATCAGGGCCTTGTGACGCAGCCGCATCGCCACCATCTCGGACAGAAGATAGATCCAGTCCTTGATATACTGCTGGTCACAGCTCGCCTGCCGCAGCGTCTGCGAATGCCCGATGGATTTAGGCGGCCCGTCCCCTTCGGCAAAATAGTCAATGTCGCTGAAATCCTCCACGCGGCAGGCGGCCTTAAGCCATAAGCCGATCACGCCGAAATGTTCTTTCAGGACACGGTCGGGATACTTCGCCAACTGGCCGCACGTTTGAATCCCCAGCAGATGGAACCGCTTTTTTAAGCGCTCGCCGATGCCGCAGATCTTCTCGACCGGCAAGCCTTCAAGGATCGCCAGCGCCTCGTCGCGCCCGATGACATAAAGCCCGTCCGGTTTTTTCATTTTCGCCGCGAGTTTCGCCGTGATCTTGGTGGGCGCGGCCCCGACCGAGCAGGTGATCCCGAATTCCTCCCTGATCTTCTCTTTGACCGACCTTCCCATCTCCTCTTCGGACCCGAACAGCTTCCGGCAGCCGTCCGCTTCAAGGAAGAATTCATCGACGGAGAACTTCTCGATCTTCGGGCTGAAAGCCTTTAAGATCTCAAAGATCCGGTTTGATGTATAGATGTATTTCGGCGTGTCTGCCGGGACAAAAATGGCCTGCGGGCAAATCTTCAAGGCCAGCCACGAAGGCATGGCGCTGGTCACCCCCAGCCGCTTGGCCTCATAGGACGCCGCACAGATGATCGAGCGGTATTTATAATCGCGGCCGCCGATAATGACGGGTTTGCCCCTTAAGGAAGGGTTGACCTGCTGCTCGACCGAGGCGAAAAAAGCGTCCATGTCGATATGCATTATTCGAGAGGACATGACCCCGCCAGCCTCCAATACAAATGCTTGGTGTTAAAGTAAATCTTGTAGAGATTGGCTCCATCGGTCACGGAATAATAATGAAGGACCTCCGCGCCGCGGGCCTCCGCCCAATGATAAGTCACTTCCTTGACCGGGTATTTTCTCCCTTTATGAAAGAAAGATTGCGGAAAGACCTTTCCCTCTTTAAAGATGACCGCGACATCCACGGGCTCCTCATGGCGCGATTGCTCGGGCGTGTGCCTGTCCCAACGGGAATCGTTGCTGAACATAATCGTGACCTTAAAAACAGGATAATGCGCAGTTTTAAGTTGATTGGAATATACCACACGGATGTGTGGCTGTAAAGAGGAAAAAGGCCAAGAAAAAATCTTGGCCTTTTTATTTGAATCAAAAACAAAGGACAGATCTTCTGGCAATGGGATCCCTAATTGATCATTTAATCGGCGTAGCCGACCGGCACCATGTATAGCGGTTCACGGTCTGCAGGGAGGGAAAGGAGCTCCTTTACTTTTTCTTCATCAAAAGCGCCCATCGGGACCGAGCTTAAACCCAGCGCCACCGCCTGAAGATGGACGTTCTGGGCAATGTGGCCGGCCTCCATGTGCGCATACATCCTGCCGCGCTCGCCGTATTTGGAGGTCACGCGCGAGTAGACGGCGGTGATCACCATCGTCATGGGCGCGAATTTGACGATCTCCTGACGGAAGGTCATTGCCGATAACGACGCGCGCAAATCTTCTTTTTTAACCACTTCCAAGCAATGCCCTTCAGGGACATAGTGAAAGAGTCCTTCGGGTGTTAAAAGATAAAGCTCCATCGGATATGTCGCCCCCGCCGACGGCACCGCCCGCAGGTCAATGTCATCCCGCCTGCCGGTCGCCCCCTGCGCCGCCCAGAGGAGCTGGCCGATCTGCTTAAGCGTCAATTCCGTTTGCAGGAACGTGCGCTGCGACCGCCGCTTCACGATCGTTTCCTCCAAAGGGACCTTGCCTTTGCGGTCGGGCTGGGGCAGCTGGATCTGTTTCGCCTGATTGGATAAATTCGATTGCGCCATAAGGACACTCCGTTCTCCGGGGACCAATAACATCCCGATGAATAAAAGAATTAGACTGAAAGATGTTTTATAAACCCACTTCAACCTGCGAGGTTGAAGTGGGTTCAGATACAGCGGCATTTTTTCCCTGTCCTTAGAAATCAGGAGAATCGTCCCTGGAAAATTTCCTGAGGCCGGCCTGGACATCGCCGAATTTCCGCATAAATTCCAGCTCTTGGTAGGTGTACAAGTTGCTGATGCTGTCAAGAGGATCTTGCCGACCGCGCAGCCTCTTGCGCAGATTGACATACTCCCTGTTCCAGGCGGAATATGCCGGTTTAACCATCCGTTCCAACGCTTCCCATAAGCTGGGAATCGTCCACATTTCCTCTTCAGATGTCAACAAAGCGCCATACGCCCTGATGAGGCGCAGATAATATTCGGCGTCGGGTTCGCTCGGGCCCGAAGAAAATTGAGCAGACTCCTCAACAATCTTCTTGTTCAAGTTATCCGAGATTTCCCGGCAGTTTTTTAGATCGGATTTTTTTATGGCCCCTATTTTCCAGGCATATTGATCATTGGCCAGTCTCTCGATGTTGGCCAAAAGATACGCCATGCCGTTTTTATCGTTTTCAACCTTGCGCGTTATTTTCCCGGACAGTTCCCGCAGATCCAAAATGCCTTGTTCATCCGGAGCGACCCCTTCGATAAATCCAGCCAATGCCTCCCTTTCCGCAGGCGTCAAAATCCTGACCAAGTTCAGCCATTCTATCACCTGTTCAGGACCGGCATCTTCCTCAGCGGCATAAACGGGTTTGGCCGGCGTTCCCCTTCCCAAGACAAGGCCGCAACCCAAAATCATCACGGTAACGGTAAATGTCCGCTTATCCATATTCTTTTCCATAGGAGAACCCACTTCAACCTCGCAGGTTGAAGTGGGTTAGCTAAATAATTGAGGGGTCGGGGAGTTTCCAATTGTCTTCGACCCCTCATCCTGATCGAAGCCCCGAGGACTCAAATAATTTGTTTTGAGATTTTTTCTTCCGGCGAAACATCCGGATCACTTCCACGCCCAGATAAAAAGCCGAAACCAGAAGCACCAGGGAAATGACGATCAGCAGGATTTGCTTGTTCTGCCAGTACGTCACGATCTGGAAACAAAGGGCCGTTACCGAAGTGGCCAACATGAATATGGCGGGGATGAACGAATATCGGATCGGCCTGTCCTTGCTTAACAACCAGCAGGAAATCACGAGAAACGCAAGGGCGGCAACCAATTGGTTGGAAGCGCCGAACGCCGGCCAGATCAACTTCCACAACGGGGTGTTGGCGCTGTCTTTGCCCAAGGCCAGCCAGCCGGCAGAAACAGCAACAATCAGCGTCGCTATATAACGGTTCTTGATCCCGAAAAGCTCCTGGGCGACATATCGCGCGATGCGCGTGGCCGTATCAAGCGTGGTCAAGATAAACGCGTTAAGGATCGTCAGCGCGATGAACATCCCCCACGGCCCCAGCAAAGGCGCAGTTACGTTCCCGAACCCCAAGCCGTACATGTTGATCGGGCTGGTTTGCGCGGCGATATGCCCGTTGAATTCCGCCAGGGAAAACCCCCCGACAATAAGAATGACCACGATAGCCGCCAAGAACCCCTCCATCAGCATGCCGCCGTACCCGATCAGCTTGGCGTGACTTTCATGGGACAACTGTTTCGATGTGGTGCCTGAGGCAACCAAACAATGGAACCCCGAATTCGCGCCGCACGCGATCGTGATAAACATCATCGGCCATAAATACCCCAAAGATCCCTTATTGGCGATGAAGGCGGGCGCGTTCATGTCAGGATGGCTGACCAAGATCCCGACGAAAGCCAGGAGGATCCCTGCCGCCAACAAAAAGCTGGACAGATAATCGCGCGGCTGCAGGAGGATATTGACAGGAATGACGGAAGCGATATAACAATAAACCAACAAGACGACCATCCACGTGGCCGTACTGTTTGCGTTGAGTTCAACCGGTAGCCAGTTTCCGGCAAAGATCATGCCCCCGACAGCCGCTAGAGCGGCAACAGTGACCGCCGCCGCGTTCCATTGGAAACGGTAGAGCGCCAGGCCGACAACTATGGCCAACGGGATGATCCCGAAAGACGGCACAACGATTTTAGGCTGCTGCACAAATGTATCGGCCCCCAAAAACGCGAAGACGGCAATCACCAAGATCAATGCCAAGAGCGTGAAGATCGAAAGGACCAATTTGGCTTTCCGCGAAATCGAAATCGCCGCGACATCACCGATGGTTACCCCTCCCTCCCTGACCGAACACATCAGAGCCCCGTAATCATGCACGCCGCCCAGAAGGATCGACCCGAATACGATCCACATGAGCGCAGGGACCCATCCCCAGATGCACACGGCAATTGCGGGCCCCACAATGGGGCCGGCCCCGGCGATTGAAGAAAAATGGTGGCCGAACAGGACAAGCCAGTTCCTCGCCGGGATGTAATCCACCCCGTCCTGCCTTGTGTGTGCGGGTGTCTGGCGCTGAGGGTCGATGCCAAATAGCGCTTCGATCTTACAGGCGTAAAAAATGTAACCCAGGATCAACGCCGCGGTGCACAATAATAAAATAATAACGGAATTCATGGGCCTCTGCCTTTCTTGGGTATCATTCCCAGCCTTTCTTGGGAAATATGAATACTAATAACATCAGGTTTATGATACCTTAATTTCCTGTCTTTGCAAAGGAATCCGTTGTTTGATTAAGGCGCTTTTTTAGAACGGTATGGTTTAAGAAGTGCGGCGAGAGCGGGATTTTCAAACCCTAAGGCTGCTGCCTTTTCATAATACTCGACCGCCAGGTCATAGGATTGCTCATAATAGTAAAGAGCGGACAAATTATTGTATCCCTGCGCGAAGAGAGGATTTTGTTTAACGGCTTTCGTGAAGAGCTGAATGGCCTTTTCCTTTTCGCCCCTCATATTGTAAACGACACCGAGGTTGTTATACGCTTCCGTATAATACGGGTCAATCTCGATCGCCTGCTCATACAGCTTAACGGCATCTCCCAAACCACCGAAATCTTTATACACATTCCCCAAATTGTTATAGGCCTCCGCGTATTCCGGTTCGTGGTCAACCGCCTTCTGAAATAACTCTCCGGCATCCTGCTTTCTCCCCTCATTGTAATAAATAATGCCCAAGTTATTATTGACCCTTGAATTATCCGGCGCATATTTCAAAGTCTCTTCATAGAAGGCCTTGGGCTCTTTCCAATATGCGTTTTGACGGAAGGTTAACAGGGAATAATATGCCAAAGCGCCAACGACAACCGCAATGGCCGCAGCCCGGAACTTGTCAATCGTATAGGCGCGTTTAAGCCACCGCGAAAGCATAATAAACAAGCCGACCGATGGCAAATACAGCCAGTGCTCGGCCATGAACGCGTTAATGGGATACAGGTTCGCATGGGGAAAAAGGGTTGTGAGAAACCACACGATGCAAAAAAACGCCAGCCCGTCACGCTTCCTGACCCTGAACGCATAAACAATCAAACCGCATAAAATCATGATCCCTCCGATTGCCCGCGGGTCGGCAAAAGAAAATGTGTCATTCCCGTAGGCCATGTGAAGCGGAAAGGGAAACAGCAAGAACCGGGCATAATGCAAGACGGCAACCAAAAACCCTGGCGCCCGTTCCCATATCGTAGTCGTATAATAGGTATGCGCGAGCAAAAATTTAAGCGCCGTTACCCTCAGGATGATATAGACCAAAGAAAGCGCCAACACCGAAATAAACGCCTTGGCCTCCATTCTTTTATTGAAACTGAAATGGTAAAGCAGGATTAATGCGGGGAAAACAAGGCTGTTTTCTCTAGATAATAGCGCCAAGACATAACAGAATAAGGTCAGAGCCAATGAGCCGGCCTTTTGGGAGTCAAGATATCTGATATAAAAAATAACGGCAAGAAGGAAAAACGCGGCTGATAATGAATCCGCCCTTCCGGCAATATACGCGACCGCTTCGGTATGAAGCGGATGGACAACAAAGAATAGCGCCGACAGAAGGGCTGTTCCCCCACTGCCCGTCAGGAGATGGGCGAGCCAGAACACGGCCATCGCCGCCAGGACATGCCATAAGATACTGGCCATGTGGTAACCGCGGACATCCGATTTCCACAACGCATAATCAACCGCGTAAGTCAACTCCTGGATGGGACGGTAAAACGCGAAAGTCCTCTCTCCTTCGTCTGTCCTTCTTTTTAAGAAAAGCTCCGGGACTGTTGTCATACTTTTGATCTGGCGGTTGTTCTCAATGAGATGTTCGTCATCCCAAATGAATTGGCCGTTAATGGCGCTTCCGTAGGCCCCGAATCCCAAAAGCACGATTAAAACAAGAGACATTCCTATGGCGCGAAAATCAGAAAATGCCCGCGTCTTGCGGCGGAGATTTTGGGCATCCCCTTTTTGTTTCTGTTTCCCAAGGACTTTCCAGACCTTCTGCTCCTTGATGCCGAGCTTGTGGGCGATATCTTTGGCGGACATCCTGCTGCTATTTTCTAAAATATATTTTCTATCTTTATGGTCCATTCCCATTTTTCCGCTTTTTTAAAACAGGGGACTGGCACTTAAGGGCCTGTCCCCTTGGGCATTGCGTTTTATTGGCCGAATATTCTCATGACGCCTTTCCTGATCATCATGACCCCGATCGCGGCCAGAAGAAGCGCCATGACTTTGGAAAGCGCGTTCGCCCCGGCTTTCCCGAGCGCGCGCATTAGAATATCGGACCAGCCAAAGATCAAACCAACTATGATCAAGTTGAGAATGACCGCCGAAACCGTAATGATGACCCCGAACTGATCGATCAGCATCAGGCATGTGGTCAGGACAGCCGGCCCGACAATCAAAGGCGTGCCGATGGGCACGACCCCCGTGTCTTCGTCGGGAATCCTCCTTTGTTTGCCCGGGGCGGCCAAATCGATAACGGCAATGCAAAAAAGAATAATCCCACCGGCGATCATAAAATCGCCAATGGTTATGCCCAGCGCTCTGAAAATGGCCTTTCCCAGAAAAATAAAGACCAACGCCAGGCACAATGCGGTAATCATCGAATACAGAATGATTTTCTTTTTGTGCCCCTTCTCTAGATTGGCCGTGAGGGCCACAAAGATCGGAAGAACCCCCAGAGGGTCAACTGCCACAAAAAGAGGGATAAAGGCCAGCAAAAAGTTATTAAGGAAATTTCCCATCATAGTTCTCCCTTACGCATGTTTAATTTTTTTCGGTTTAATTATAACACAAGGCAATACGGTGACGATTTTATTTATAAATAAATGAGGGGCCGTGGAGTTTTTAATTGTCATCGACCCCTCATCCTGCCCTCGCTTCCTCTAAATTTTTTAAGGAAAGCGAGGACTATACTTGTTTCCTCTATCAAATTTAAGGAAAACAAATATGAGCGGAGCCCCGAGGCGTCGCTGAGGGTGAGCCCCTCGAGAGGAAAAACTCCCCGGGGGCTCAAATAAATGCGGGCATTCCCTAATCACAAATCAATCCGCCAAGAGCGGTGGATCAGCTTGTTGCGGTAGTCCTCCGGGATCGTCGCAGGCGTGAGCTCTTGGATGCTGTTTACTTTAAGCCGGCTGAACTTCGGGTCGAAACGCTGATGGTTTGTGGAGAAAACCACCGTTGAGCCTTGGGCCATGACCGAAAAGACTTTTTGAAGAAGCTCGGGATGGTGGCAGTTAATGTCAAACCTCCCTTTGCCGCGGCGCTGGGAAAATGAGGGGGGATCAACAAAGGCCAGCGTGAACCTCCGCCCTTCTTGGCGCAGGCGCTGTAGATATGCCTCTGCATCTGACCGCACAAATTCATAGGCAGGATCATTTATGTTGTTGAGTTTAACATTATCTTTAGCCCAGGCAATATACGCCGCTGACCTGTCGACGGTCACAATCGATTTCGCCCCGCCTTTTGCCGCCGCGCAACTGAAGGCGCCCGTATAAGCATAAAGGTTCAGGAAATCCCGGCCGCGCGCCATCTCGCGGATCAAAACGCGCGTCTCGCGGTGGTCGGAAAATAATCCCGTATCAAGGGACCGGTCCAAGTTAACCCAGAACTTCAGGTCGCGTTCGGATACGACGAAGCGTTTGCCTTTATCCTCCGCGCGCGCGTATCGCACTTCCCCGCGGCTCTGCGTCTGCCTCCGCTTTAAGAATATTTTATCCGGTGGGACATTAAGGGCCTCGCCCGCGGCCTTGGCTATGCGCGGCAGCCATTCGGGCCCCGTCTGCAGTCGAACGTATTCGCCGATCACAAGATGGCCTTTGTACCAATCGACGACCGCGCGCACCTCAGGGATATCACGGTCGTAAAGGCGGAAGACATCGATATGCGCGCGCCTGAAGCGGCGCGCCAGGTGCCTGTAACGGTTCTTCAGACGGTTGGCGAAAATCTCGGCGTGATGCTCGGCCTTCCCGGCCGTGACATAATGTTTCGGCTTGTCCATTTTCCTTCTTGCTGCGCGGGTTAGGATTTGGTTAGATGAATAAAAGGAGGCTTAGCGCCATGACCGCCATGCCGGCCACAAAACCGTAAATGCAGTAGTGGTGCTCGCCGTACTCCTCGGCAGACGGCACAAGCTCGTCAATGGAGATAAAGACCATGATCCCGGCGACACCGGCAAATATCGTCCCGAAAACGACCTGATTGAAGAACGGCCTTAAAAGCACATAGCCGATCAAGGCGCCGACGGGTTCCGCGAGCCCCGAAAGAAAGGAATAGACAAAGGCCTTCCTTCTTTTGCCGGAAGCGTAATAGATCGGCACCGAAACGGCAATGCCCTCGGGAATATTATGGACCGCGACCGCCACAGCGATCATGACCCCCAGTTTCGTGTCCCCCAAAGCGCTCATGAACGTCGCGATGCCTTCGGGGAAGTTGTGGATCGCGATCGCCAAGGCCACGAACGTCCCCGTGCGGTGAAGAGACGGTATGGACCTTCCCTCCCCGTTCTCGGGAAGATGATGGATCTCGTGGGGATTTTCCTCTTTGGGGATAAGATTGTCGATCATGGCGACCAAGGCGATGCCGCCGAAGAAGGCCCCAACGGTACTCCAAGACCCCGCTTTCACGCCAAGCACTTCGACCAAACTGTCCTTCGCCTTAAAAAAGATCTCAACCAGCGAAATATAGATCATGACCCCGGCCGAAAATCCCAGCGCCGCCGACAAAAAACCCTTGTTATAACCTCTGGCAAAGAACGCGATCGTGCTTCCGATCCCGGTCGAAAGCCCGGCAAACACCGTCAGGCCAAAGGCAATCATCACCTGGTATGTGGAAATATTTTCAAACATTCTTGATCCCTTCAGGAAATGGGAAGATTTTAGGGACGGTTACTTTTGAAGCAGGCGCAAATCCCTTCAGGTTCGATTACGCATTAAAAGCGGAGGCCCATCTTGACGCCGTATTCCGTGGTATTATTGGCCGGCTCGATCCAGAGGCTGTCCGGGGTGCCGTAAATGGTCAAAATATCCATATCCGAATCATCGATGTTCCAGTACCTGACAAACGGCTCGATAAATAAATGATAACCATTGTTCTGCTTGATAAGCTTGAAAGAGCCCCTGGCGCCGTAACCTGAATCCTGGTCGTTTATCAGCGTATTGTACGCGGGATGGGCATCCTCAAAATGGCTTCTTTGCGTCCCGAACAAGAAGTAATCATACTCAAAGGTCATTTCAAATAACCAGCTGTTGCCGATCCTTGTCCGTGTGTCAAGCCCCAAAGGAAGGTAATAATAAAACGATTCCCGGTCATAGCTGGCGGCACCCGTCGTCGTTAACTTCCCGCCGGAATCATCCTTCAGGTACCGGAAGCCAAAACCAGCATAAGGCGTCAGGCGGGACGAACTGCGCACAGGAATATCGTAGCCCACGGTTCCCCTGGTCTCGAACATATAATGCCTGTCATCGTAGCTCTCTCCCGAGCCTTCCGACCTATAATCGAGGTCACCGCCGCTGAATTTCGCGTCCAACCGGAACACGTTAATGCTGTTGTCATCGGAAAAAATGTCGCCGATCTTTTGAATATGCTTGTTATCCGATGTCCTGAACGTGACGACGCCGTAAATGCCATACATACTCCCTTTGGTCCGCATCAAATCCGGCTCCGCATATCGATAGTTCGAGACCTCCGCGCCAATATCAACAGTGGTTAATTTTGATTTAATCCAATCAGAAGAATCATCCGAAGGCTTATCGCGTAAATCCCCAATATCCTTTGCATAATCATATTCATTGTCGAGACTGGAATCAACTTGCGTTTCCGCTCTTGAATAAGCCCTTGGCCCTTCCCACGTGTCACTAACAACCGTTGCGTCATAATAATGATCCGCTTTGGCAATTCGGGCGAGCTCATCTGCGCCGGAATATCGGGAAGTACACGTGCTGCCCCAACTAATGCCCCCCCCTGAGCTGATTTGCCGGCTGATGCAGTCCATTTCCTGGTCCATAAGGGTCTCACGGTAATCCCCATCCAATGTCTGTCGAGCGTCAGTTGGAGTTGATGTGAATATCCAAAGGCATGCCATTACAATCAATGGTATGAATTTGTGGATAGGCCTGTAATGATGCTGAATATGAATTTCCATATCCATAGAATAAAGGCAATTTCTCATCAACACAATAAAAATCCATATTTTTTATACTGCTCAATGTAGAAACCCCAAACCAGCATTTAAGATATGCCTTTCATAACGGCATTAGAATATCGTATGCGGGATTGTTTGTAACTTTTAAAATAACTTTCAGGATGCGCCGCAATTTCATACAGGCCTCTGGAAAGGCGCGCGATCAGCCCTGTTTTTTTTAACAGAGACCTGTTGACTCGCGCTTGAGGATATATAGAATAGAAGATAATGGAAACGGCCTGCACATTCAAAAATTCCCAAAACTGTTTTTACGTTTTCTTTTTAATAGCCGCGCCTCTATTGCTGAGCTCATGCGTGGTCATCAGGACGGCACCTAAAATCGAACAGCCGCCTTCTGCGGTCAAGTCTCCGGCAAGACCTTCGGCTAAACCCGAGATCCGTTCCGCAGCACGTCCATCGGCCGCCTCGCGCGGATTTAGAACACATATTGTCGCCCCGGGGGAAACGCTCTGGCGCATTAGTAAAATCTACGATGTCCCTCTGGCCTCGATCATGAGCACAAACCGCGTTAAAGGTGACCAGGATTTGCAGTTAGGGCAGACATTAAACATCCCCTCCGCCAAAGAGCCCGAGCAGATCATCACCTTATACCCATCGCATAAATGGAAATATATTGTGGTCCACCACAGCGCAACGGATGAAGGCAGCTCGCTTCAATTTCATTCATACCACCAAAACAAAGGCTGGGACAGCGTCGGTTATCACTTTGTGATCGATAACGGAAAAAGCGGCAAGCCGGACGGCTTTATTGAGATCACCCCGAGATGGTTGCAGCAACTGGACGGCGCCCATTGCAAGGCCTCGGAGATGAACACCAAGGCCATCGGCATCTGTTTGGTCGGGGATTTCAATAAAAGTGAACCCACAAAAGCCCAGAAGGATTCTTTGGCCTTTCTCGTCAAAAAATTACAACGGTATTATAAAATTCACGCCCATAAAATTTTGGGGCACAAGCAGGTGCCGGGAAGCAATACGGAATGCCCTGGGAAAAATTTCCCTTGGAGTTGGTTCAAAAAACAATTGTAATTATTCATGAAGGAATTGAGTCACGCGTCCCCTTAATTCTTAATCCTTCTGAGGCTACAATAAAATTTATGCACCGGCCGTTTGCCCTATTGATTATCTTGCTCTTGATCGCCGTTTGTTACGGACAGTGCCTTTTTTTCGATTTCCTGAATTGGGATGACCCTTCCCATTTTCTCGACAACCCATCGGTCCAGTCATTAAGCCCCAAGAACATCCTTGAAATTTTTCGAACGACCGTAGATCAAATTTACATTCCTCTTTCGGTTCTTTCCCATGCCGTGGAACATCATTTCTTTTCCTTCAACCCGATGATCTATCATTTCCACAATATCCTTCTGCATATCGGGGTAACGATCCTTGTTTTTTTCTTCGGCCGGCAATGCGGTTTGACAGAAAACGCTTCTTTGATCGCAGCCCTCATCTTCGGCATCCATCCCATGCACGTGGAATCCGTCACCTGGGTGACAGAGCGCAAAGGCATGCTTTACGCGCTTCTTTATATGGCGTCCCTCTGCGCTTACGGCTCCTACCTGAAACGCAAGAAATTTACCCTTTATGGAATATCTCTGTTATGCGGAATATTGAGCATCCTGGCAAAACCAACGGCCCTGAGTTTGCCTTTAGTCCTTTTTGTTTGCGACTGGATTCATAACAGAAAGATCAATATCCGGATCCTGGCCGAAAAATTGCCTTTCTTTCTTTATTCCGGCGCCATCGCCTGGATCACCTTTGTCCTTGTCTATAACAGGATCCCCGTCGAAAATTTCTCCAAAGGCGCGCTTGTTTGGATCTGGACGTTTTCTTTTTATATTTTCCAATTCTTTTTGCCGTCCCGCTTATCCCTGATTTACCCGATCCCGGAACCCATAAGCCTTGGGAACCCCGCTTACTTATTTTCCGTCATACTGGTTGCAATCTTGGCTGGAGGATTAATGATCCTTAAATCCCGGCGATGGCACATGATTGCCCTTCTCTTGTATTTTTTTCAGATTTTTTTCCTTTTGCGTTTTAATGACAAAACCGGGGTGAATGTCGTCGCGGACCGGTTTATGTATTTGCCGAGCCTTGGCTTCTGCCTGCTATTGGGTTATCTGTTTGACTCACTCATCACCGCCTCAAATGATCCTGAACATTTTCGGCAAAATAAAGCGGCCAAGGCCGCTGTTATCCTATACCTGGGCGCGCTATCCATCATGACGTTCATCCAGGTCCAGGTGTGGAAAAATGATATGACTTTGTGGTCTTCGGTCCTGCGGATCAATCCCCATTGCGATATCGCCTACCATAACCGGGGGTATGCCTTCATGCAGAAAGGTCAATATGCCTTGGCCCTGTCGGATTTTCAAAGGGCGCTGGATCTTAATCCCCGTCGGCCTGAAACATATAATAACCGGGGAATGATTTTTGCGAAGCTTGGCCAGTCCCAAAAGGCTTTGGCGGAATTTGAAAAAGCGCTGCTGATCCAGCCCGGATCAAGCGCTGTCTTCATCAACCGCGGGAACCTTTATCGGGATGAAGGAAAATTATCCGGCGCGATAAAAGAATATGACCGAGTCCTTCATCTGCCAGAAACTGACCCGCTGATGCGGGCCCTGGCATATGCCGAAAAAGCTTACGCGTTGTATCTCAAAGAAGATCCCGCGGCGGCGCTTCAGCACATCGGTCAGGCTCTTGCTATCTTCCCCGACCTGGACAAAGCCCTCAAATACCGGGCCCTGATCAACCGATAGGGCGAACCCGCTTCAACTCCCGGAGTTGAAGTGGGGGTTGCTTCCCACCCGTTCCTAAAAGATTTATTGTGATTTAAAGAATCTGTTTTATAATAGACGCTCAGACGGATTGATAGGAAACTGACCATGCCCATCGATGGCTATATGGATTACCAACGGCGCGAATACTGCAAAGACATCCGCTGCCCGCTTCAGATCGAATTGGATTTATATCCGCAGGGGTCTGACGGCTATGAACGGACCCGGCGGGAATGCCGAACCCATTGCCGCTTTTCAGCGCATCAATTCCATCATTGGCTGACCAATAAAGGATACCAAATCGTCCGGCCGGAATAAAGCTAAACGCTTATCAACAGGAGGGAATCACATGGACTGGGGAATGAAAAACCGGTTAAACCATCTTATGCCAAACGGCAAATGCTTTTTTATGCCGATCGACCACGGCTATTTCCAAGGGCCGACTACAGGATTAGAAAGACCAGGCGACACCGTCCGGCCGCTATTGCCGTATGTGGACGCGCTTTTCTGCACGCGCGGCGTCCTGCGTTCCGCGATCGACGCGGCGATCAGCAAGCCCATCGTCTTGAGGGTCTCGGGCGGCGCCAGCATCATCGGGGCGGATTTGGCCAACGAAGAAATAACGACATCCATTCGGGAAGTGATCCGCGTCAACGCCGCCGCTGTCGGCATGTCGATCTTTGTCGGAAGCGCCTACGAGCGCCAGTCGCTTTCAAACCTTGGGAAGCTCGTCAATGACTGCGAAGATTACGGCATCCCGGTCATGGCCGTGACCGCCGTCGGCAAGGAACTGGTGAAGCGCGAGGCGCGCTATCTGGCCTTGTGCTGCCGCATTGCCGCCGAGCTTGGCGCGAGGGTCGTCAAGACCTACTGGTGCGGAGAATTCGAGAAAGTCGTCAACGGATGCCCCGTTCCGGTCATCATGGCCGGCGGCCCGAAGTGCGATACACAGAAGGAAGTTTTTGAGTTCGTCCATGACGGAATGCAGAAAGGCGCGGCCGGGATTAATTTAGGCCGTAACGTCTGGAAAACGCCCCATCCTGTCGCCGTCGCCAAGGCCCTGCGGGCCATTGTCCACAACAATGCCTCTGTGAAGGAAGCGACGGAGATCTTCAAGGAAACAACAGAAGACAAGACACCGGCAGGCGTCCGGCAGGAATAATGACAAATGAAAAATTCCAAATGCCAAATGAAATCCAAATAACCAATGTCAAATATGTCATCAACCCCTTTGGATTTTGTCATTTGACATTTATTTGCCCCTCGCGTTGCTCGGGATTATTGCGAGGAGTACTTGCGCGAAGCGCAATGTATCATTTGCCATTTGTCATTTGACATTTAAAATGCTAGTTGCCAAATATTATAACAACAGCGACATCCGTCTGGAAGAAATGCCGGTGCCGAAGATCGGGCCCGGCGAGATCCTGGTCAAGGTGGCTGCCAGCGGCATCTGCGGGACAGACGCCATGGAGTGGTACCGCATCAAAAAGGCCCCTCGGATCCTCGGCCACGAGATCGCCGGCGAGATCATTGAGTCCCAATCGCGGCGATACAAGGCCGGCCAACGGGTCTTTGTCAGCCATCATGTCCCGTGCAACACCTGCAAATACTGCCTCGCCGGAAACCACACAGCCTGCCCAACCCTCCATCAAGGCAATTACGATCCCGGCGGATACAGCGAATTCATAAGAGTCCCCAAGATCAACGTCGATCACGGCGTCTATGTCCTGCCGCGCGGGGTCACCTATGACGAAGGAACGATGATCGAGCCGCTGGCGTGCGCCGTCAGGGGGTTGAGGCTTATTGACGTCCGCGAAGGCCAGACTGTTTTAATCCTCGGCAGCGGCGTCTCGGGGATCCTCAATATCCAACTGTCGAAACTCAAAGGAGCCAGGGTCGTCGCCACCGACATCAATCCCTACCGGTTGAACAAGGCCAAAGAGTTCGGCGCCGACGAAGTGATTAGCGCCGATAAGAAACTCGATATTTTAGCGGATAAGGTCATTGTTTGTACCGGGGCGTTTAAGGCCGTCGAGCAGGCCTTTCAATGCATCGACAAGAAAGGAACGGTCCTTCTGTTTGCGATCCCCGACAAAGACATTCCGCTTCCCATCCCGGACTTTTGGAGGAATGAATTGACCGTGACATCATCGTACGGCGCGGCCCCAGCCGATCTAAAAGAAGCCCTCCGGCTGATCGCGGATCAAAAGGTCAACGTCAAAGACACCATCACGCACAAGCTGCCGCTCTCGAAGATCCAGGAAGGATTTAACGTGGTCGTCGAGGCCAAGGAATCTTTAAAAGTCGTGCTCGTCCCGTGATCTAGACCCCACGGCAGCTCCGGGAGTTGCCGCGGGTACCTAGGAGTTCTTTAAATGTTGCTTCGCCTTCTTCAGCTTTTTCGCGAACATGTCTTTTTTGTAGGCCTCGCCCCATCCCTTAACGATAAACCATCCGCTGAAACGCACAAGGTCATTGCGCCATGGCCGGTACCATTTCCTCCAACCGGAGCGGATATTACTCAGATAGAATAATAGCGCCGGAAAAAAGAACACATTCAGGCCGATCTTGAACATATACCGGAATTGGTAGAAACCTTTCATCAGTGTGCGCTCGGCCCAAAGGACTTCCTCAGCGGTCATGGGTTCATCGGGCTCAAAAAGCGGAAAGTTGCCGTCATAATATTCCCATCCGACATCCGAAAGCGGATAGATCCGGTTGCTTTTCATTAACCGCTCGCGCAGTTCTGTCCCGGGAAGCGGGACCGGCAGCAAGACCTGGAGGGTATCAATGCGGGCCTTGTGGATGAATCGCTTGTAACGTTTGATCCGCTCGCGCACCGGCATGTGAAAGGCGGCACCCTCCTGCACAGGGTAACCGAAGATAAACATTCCGTGCACCAGGAAACCGAATTTATGAAAGACCCTTGTCATCGCGATCATGTCTTCGGGCTTGATCTTCTTTCTCATGGCCTCTAACTCCTCGGCGATGGGCGATTCGTAGCCGATGGCGACCATGTTGACCCCGGCCTCGCGCATGGCGCCGAGCAGTTCCGTGTCTTTTGATTTATCCAACCGGATCTGGACAACGGTATCGATCCTCTTCTTGATCCTCTGTTGATAACTTTTCAGCATCCGGCAAAATCGCATCGTTTCACTGCGCTGCTGGCCGAAAAGGTCATCCACGATGAAAAAATGCCCGGCCCCCCTGGTTTCCACGATATGACTGATCTGCTCCAGGAGCCGCTCCGGTGAGGCGCACCGCGGCTTTCCCTTGACCGTGCAGAATTCGCAGTTCATCCCGCATCCGCGGATCCTCCCGACGGGATAAATCTTGATCTTGGCGTAACGCACCAATGAGAAATCGGGCAGCGGCAAATGCTCGAATTCCGAAAGCAGGTCCCGCTCGGGGGTAAAGACGACCTGGCCGTTTTTAAGATACGCGATGCCCTTGACTGATCCCGCGTCGCCTCCGGCCTCCAGGACATCCAGCAGCTCCCTGACCGTTTCCTCGCCTTCATGGCGCACAACGTAATCAATGCCCGAACGCAAGGCCTCCGGGATCGTTTCCTTGACAAAATGCTGGCCGCCGGTGATTGTGATAATATCTTTATTCGTGTTCTTATAAAACTGCGCTAACTGATATAGGCGGGGAATCGTGCTGGTTAACCCGCCGTACAGCCCGATCACTTGGGCCGGCCTTTCTCCCTGCAGGAATTTGTGGTCAGCACCGCGCGCCGTGCCTCTGGGGCCGAACCAACGGAGATTGTTCTCATCGATCACCTCGACGTCCCAACCGGGCCTTTCCTTCACAACGCTGGCGATCGTCACCGCGCCCAGGGTCGTCGTTCGATCGGCCATCCTTGAATAGATATTAAAGGCAGGATAAGCGGGAATGATGATCCGGAACCGAAGCCTTTTGCCAGATATTTTTATCATCGAAGCCCTTTCTGATATTGGTATTATATCACCAACAATTTATCCAGTGGCAGCAAAAAATATATCCGGGTTACAATGCTGCAAATTCTTTCTTGGTTACCTAAAGGAACATCTTTACTGATCTTCATTGTCTTATTCTTAACATCCGCCTAAGGAACGAACTTGTTCCTGATATTTAAGAAATATCGTTCTATGGTAACCGTGGTCAACATTCCCAACATCAAGGAACAAACAATGTAAGCGGCGATGATTTCGATTCTCCGGCATTCGGCCGGTTCTCCCACGAGCGCATACAACAGGATATAGTGCCATAAATAGATCCCGTAAGAATTTTGTCCCACCCACCGCAAAAACGGATTCTGTAACACGTCATTTAAAGGCCTGAATCCCGTAAGCGCGGAAACAATCAGGATCCCCGATGAAATATAGATGAGCGTATACCAAAACCAAACATACCGGTTGAAACCTTTAAGCACATAGATAAAAAGGGCTGTTCCCGCAACAAAACTAAGCGCCGACACCCAACGCCTGTTGTGAGCCGCGCCGTACAGATAGGGTTCCGACATTTTCAATAACCCGCCGAAAAGTAGGGCGTCGAACCGCACGTGCGTCATTTGAACAAGCTGATAACCGGGATGACGGAAAAAGAAATAGCGCAACGCATTGCCGGCAATGATCAGCAAGATCAGCCCCTTTGTCAACAAAGCCCGCCTTGATGCCGCGCTTTTCTGTGCCGCGCATACCCCTATGATAACCAGCGGATAATACAGATAAAAATGCGCCTCAACGGCGACAACCCACGTGTGCCCTAAAATCGGAACAGCCGGGATATAATTCTGATAAAAGATCAATGGGCTTATGACTGAAGGGAAAGTGAATAATTCTTTCGGGCCCATCAGGGCCGTGAAAACTATTCCCGCAAACACGGCAAGCAGATATTGGGGCACGATTTTCAGCGCCCGCCGCAGGTAAAACCGTTTTAATGGGATGTCCTGCTCGAGATTTTCGGCCAACAGGCCTGTGATCAAAAATCCGCTGATGACAAAAAAGATATCGACCCCTAAGTAACCGACCTTAAGGACCCGGTCGAGCGCGTGCGCGAAAGGAATGTTTAAAGCATTCGCCTGTAAGAGCGCCCCCCATTTAAAAAAGGTCCTGGCATGATGCAATAAGATCCAGAATATGGCAATAGCGCGCAACCCATCCAGAAACGAATAATATTTCTTTACTGTGAGACCGTTATTCAAACCTCATCCCCAGCAGATAATTATTGACCAACTTCAACAGCCAATGTTGAAGGGGATAACTATTGGCCTTCTTTTGCCTCGCTTCCCTGTTCCATCACGCCCTCTTTCATCATGGGGCAGTCTTTCATCATCTCCATCATGTCCTTGTGCATGGCCTTCATATCCACCTTGATCTCCACCTCTTTGATCAGGTTAAGATCCTTGTCGTATTTGAACAGCTTGTTGCCAGCCAAGACGATGACGCCGCCATCGGAAGTGGCCACCATTGACTTTTGCATCATTTGCCCCATCATATTAGGCATTTGACCCTTCATCATCAGGCCGCCCTTCATCATCCCCTTTCCCATCATCGGCTCATCCTCCGCCGCTGGCTGCGCGAACGACACCGCGCACAAACCTATTGCGACAATCACTGCCGTTACGATTGCAACTATCGCTTTTCTGTTCATGTTCTCCTCCTGTATTGTTTTGATTTGTAATTACCGACAGCAGCTCCGGGAGCTGCCGTGGGTGATTTTTTTTGGATAATGGTGTTTATTATAGCAGGAACAGGCCGGTCACTCTACTTCAATCCTTGGTGTTGGATTGGCATGAAGCGGTTATCATTAAAAGATCATGTTGGCGATGATCCCGAATAAAATAACCTGCGGCACGGCCACGACCGGCAGCCAAATGGCCGTGCGCCTTCCTACGTTATGCCATAGCAATCCGATCTCAGTGTAATCGGTCGCGACACCGGCCATCAGGAAAACAAAACTGTTCCCCAACGCGCCGGTCTGTCGGAAGATCTCGAAGGCCAAAGGAGCCGTCCCTTCCGAGCACACTTCCATGACCGTCGCCGCGACCAACGTCACCAAGAGCCCGACCGCCGTCGGCCCCATATATTGGACAAAAAATCCTTGCGGAATATACGCTCCCGCCAAACTGGCCAGCCCGATCCCGACCAGGATCCACCACAGCACCATATTCGCCAAGGAAACCGCGCCGCGATAAATGCCTTTAATATCTTTCTTGGTTTGGTCGATGCTCCAACGATAAGCTTTCCATCTTCTCTTGAAGTCGTCTTTAACCGAAAAACCTTCGTCCAGCTCAAAACTGTTCTTGTTCTTCTCAATGAGACCTTTCGATTCCAGGAATTGGAAAATAAAACCGGTGATGACGGCAATGACGACCGCGCCCGTGATGATATAAAGCGCTTTAACGGGGCCGAAAAAACCGATCAGCATAATGGTCAGCGGCAGATTCGCCCACGGGCTTGCCAGGAGAAAAGCGACAACCGCGGGCGTGGATGCCCCTTTTTTATGCAACTGAATGGCCAAGGCGAGAATGCCGTGACTACAGACGCTCATGAAAAAACCTAGGATCACGGCCGAAAAGATATTTCTCTTCTTTTCTGACCGTGCCAGAATGCCGGAAACGTATTCCCTGGGGACATAATGATCGATCGCGCCGCCCAGGACAAGCCCCAATAGGATCGCCCACCAAATGGACCCGACATACATAAACAATGACATCCGGAAAGTCTCCAAAAAAGGGACCGCGTATGAGATCAGTACAGCAAAAACAAGCGCCAAAAAAACAACAAAAGTCTTATTGACCTTCTTTCGGGATTGCTGGCTATGGCAATGTTCGCAATTTTCCATCGTTATCCTTTCCACCTAGAAACAACGCTTCTTCTGCGTTTTCACGCATTCGGAGGGGTCCGCGCCGCACTGATAACAGACTTCATTCTCCAGATACTTTCCGTCAAAATAATCCTCGATGTTCTTTAAGGTCGTCATCGCGATATTCGTCATCGCTTCGCTCGTAAAAAACCCCTGATGCGAGGTCACCAGCACGTTCGGGAACATGATCAGGCGCGCCAGGGTGTCATCGCTGATCATCTCTGACGAAAAGTCCTCGAAGAAATATTCGCTTTCTTCCTCATAGACATCGAGCCCGGCCGAGCCTATTTGCTTGTCTTTCAGCCCCTTGATCAGGCTTTCCGTCTCAATGATCTTGCCGCGGCTTGTGTTAATCATCATGACCCCCTTTTTCATTTGGGCGATGCTCTCTTCGTTGATCATATGATAGCTCTCTTTTGATAAGGGGCAATGAAGAGAAATGATATCCGAATTTCTGTATAATTCATCAAGAGTCACGTATGTGAACCCTCTTTTTTTCGCGTAGTTTGCATCATTATATTTATCGTAGGCGATCACTTTCATGCCGAAGCCGAGAGCGATATCGATCAGGCACCGTCCGATCTTTCCCGTCCCGACGATGCCGATTGTTTTGCGATGCATGTCAAATCCCATTAATCCGTTGATCGAAAAATTGCCGTCCCGGGTCCTGTAATACGCCCTGTGCGTTTTCCTGTTGAGGCTCAGCATCAAGGCGACCGCGTGTTCCGCCACCGCGTAAGGCGAATACGCAGGAACGCGGACCACATGGATATTCTTGTAGGCCGCTTTCAAGTCGACATTGTTGTATCCGGCGCTCCTTAAGGCGACCAACTCCACGCCGCATTGCTTTAAAATTTCTATCGTTATGCGGTCAATGGTATCGTTGACGAATGGGCAGACGACACTGTATCCCTGGCTTAAACGCGCCGTGTTCTCGTTCAAATGGCCGTTAAAGTATTTGATCTGAAAACCATATTTCTCGTTCGCCTGATCGAACGCCTGCTGATCATATGGTTTTGTATCATAGAAGAATATTTTCTTTTGCTCGCTCATGATATCCCCTTTTAGGTCAAAACGTAATCAATTATCATTCATTGGTTAGTCGCTCAGCAACAGGGAAACTGACAAGAGCCAAATTCAACACCGGGCATTGCCGTGGATAATTTGCCAATTCGGACGGCTCTCATCTTTTCTTGAAATATTCGTAAACGGTTGTGTTGAGCAACAGCAACAGCATTGAATATATGAAATCCTCAACCGGGATATTCAGTATCCGGAAGGAAAGGTTCTCTGTATTGTCATACCAAACGACCGGCCCCGCATCAATGAAGCGGAGGCCGTTAGTCAATATGCCGTTAACAATCAAAAACGGGATTAAGCTGATCAAATACATCTGGAAGAAATAACCCAAATAGTCCGGCTTGATGACATACAGATGCACGGCCAGAAGAACAGCCATAAGTAGAAACGTTGTCGACGTATAAACCCTGTCCACATTCCATACGGCAGTAAGCAGCAGCATGCCTATGAGAACATTTGTAAAGGGTTTAAGGATCCCCCCCAAGGCATCCTGTTTCTGCAAATAACGTACAACCTCGTAGATAAAAAGGCATGAGAAAGGGATGCAAAAGAAGAACAGGATTTCTTCAAGAGGGAGCCCTAAAAAATACCGGCCGATGACATACTTGGGATTAAAACCCCAAACACCTCTTCTTGTAAAATATTGATCCCAGGTGACAAACACTGCCGCCACTATCAGTATCGAAGGCAGGACATATTTCCATTTTTTCGCAAAGCCAATGCGTTTTTCAAAAGAGAAGACAAAAGGCAGGGATATCGTTAATAGGTCAACTAATAAATATGTATACATGGATGGATGTCAAGATGGTCATGGCTCAAGGCTGCCGCCCGCCAAAATAAATTGCATTTTCGGGATTTCAGGTTAAAATCATTTTTATGAACACGCCGAAAGATACCGCAGCCCAGAAGGGTTTTGCCGAGTCCCGTGACATAACAAAGAAATGGGCAAAAAGTTTTTATTTCGCCTCTTTATTCCTTCCGAAGGAGAAACGATACGCGTCTTACGCGGTATACGCCGTGTGCAGGGCGTGTGACTATTCGGTTGATAATATCACAGATACCTCAAAATCACAAAATTTATCACGGATCAAGGAAATAATTAAAGAGGCTTATGAGGATATCCCCCTAACCCAGAATGTCGCCTTGGCCTTTAGAGAAACCATAAGAACATATCAGATCCCCAAGGAATATTTTGATAACCTGATTGACGGCATGTCCATGGACCTCACGAAGAACCGGTATGAAAATTTTGAGGAATTGCACGCTTATTGCTATAAAGTCGCGGGCATCGTTGGGCTTATCATGCTGAAGATACTGGGGCACAATCATAAAGAAGCTGAACATCACGCAGTCGATTTGGGGATAGCCATGCAGCTGACAAACATTCTACGAGATATTAAGGAAGATTATTCTTTAAACAGAATTTATTTGCCAAGAGATGAAATGATATCGAACCATTTAAACGACCAAACAATCGCTGAAGAACAATGGAATGAAGATTTCCGGAATTTTATGAAGTTTCAGATCGCAAGAGCCAGAAAATATTATGAAAATTCCGCAAAGGGCATCCCCATGATCAGCAGCGCGCGTTCACGGCTTGTTGTCTTGATGATGAAGGACATATACTCCGGTATATTAACAGCCATCGAAAGAACCCGATACGACATATTTGCCAAACGAGTCCGTGTCAGCATGCTTCGGAAGATTTTCTTGTTATTGCGAATTTTGCTTAAAGGCCAATTTATGAACCCCTGATCACACCCCGGGAGTGTGATTTTTAATCACACTCCCGGAGTGTGATAGGATTTATGCTATCCTACCAACTTGTCAAATTCTTCTACCGCAATGGCCGGTGAGGAAGAAAATCCAATCCCCGTCATCTTGGCCAGTTCAACAGACGCCTTGAGCGCTGCCTTGTTGTCCGGGAAATCCGCGTTAATAAGAAGGTCAAACCTTCCCATGAGGACATACATGGAGTTGACCTTTCCCTTTAACTTTTCAACCGCTGCCATGGCTTTTTTAGTTCGGTCTGAGCTAATCCCTTTGAGAGCATCTTGGGTATACTTCCCTAACATAATGTAGGTTGCCATTTCTCCCTTCCTTTCGTTTGTGGTTGACCTTGATAGGACAGTTGCAAACCGCAAACGCGCCTGTCCCTATTAGTGTTCGCTTTTGGTTGGACAATATTGTAGCAAATTTTAACAAGAAATGGGAAAGAAAAAATTATTGTAACTAACGATTTCTTCATTCGCTCGGCTGCGGTTTCGCGCTTTCGAATTATGGCCACCTCTCCTATCCCATATCCTGTCGGGGGCAATCGAGCCTTCGGACTTGATAACATAGGTTGACTGGTTGCCCCCAATCCTCAAACGATATTTCATAATGGCCTATAGCCTGATTGAATGATTAATGATCAGCTTTTAGGCTGTAAGCCTCTAAACTCTTTATTTCCAGCCATTTCCATTGTTGGCTAATGTCTTATTATTATTGAAATTATGAAGATAGTTACTCTTATTAAATTCTTTCAATCGTCTTGTCGATTGCATTGTTAATCAGATTTTGATCAACCTTAAATCACCGACTTGGCTTATCTCTTTATTGTTTTGGAAAACTGCCCTCAAAAATTTTTCTTGACAATTGCCACAAAATGTGAC
>JAFGFL010000008.1 GCA_016931055.1 Candidatus Omnitrophota bacterium
GAGGACGAGTTCATGGAACGAGTCCGAGTTTAAATCGTACTCGAACTTCATTTTATTCAGAAAAGTTCGAGTGCGATATAAATCAGGCGGATTCATTCATGGAATGAATCCGCCGTTTTTATCGTATTCGAGCTTCCTCTGTTTTAGGAAAGCTCGAATGCGATAAAGATCCGAAGGCTCGTCCATAGGACGAGCCTTCGTTTTATCCGCCTTCGCAGAAAACCCCGGGTTTACCCGGGGATGAATGCGATAAAGTTTCTGCTTCGGCGAGATGTTCGCCGAAGTGGCAAGCCAAGGAACGAGTGGCGGATAATTTCTGCGAAGCCCAAACGTGCAAAGATTTGGGCGAAGCAGAATACTACAGTGGTACCACGGACTTGCCCGTGGGGCTCCATTTAGAAAAGACCAAATGCGGCCACTTTCGCAAAGGGGTCTGTTTTCTCCTGCCCTCGCGAATGATGTTGATGCAGCCAGACCTCCGAGAACTGGCGAGGCTTCTCCATTATTTATAATATAAACCAATCCTAAAAAAAAGGGCGCTGTCCCCTTTCCCCCTTTTCCCCGCCCTTTTTCCAAAATTCAGGCAAAAAGCTCACCCTTACTTTTCTATTTTAATTTATATAAATAGTGATATACTATTTAACCGCATTCCCAAAAAGACGGTCATAGGAGGGGAAAGAATGAAAATTGGAAAGCTCAATGTGAAGATGTTTAAGATCAGAAACCGGCGCGGATATGCCGCAATCTGCAGCGATTGTCTCACGGAAGGGGCGACTCAGAACCAGGCTTATGACCGTATGGTCAAAGCCGTCCGCCGCGTTACCAAAAGAGCTAAAAAAAGTAAATTTGCGTAATTCTCTCTAATTTTTCAACCAAGCGTGTAACTGATATAGTACATGTTTAATAAAATAGACATGTACAGGCTATTGAACTACCATGACTGTCTATGACAAACTCTGACAATCTATTATTTGTTGTCCTTAGGCTGTTTATTTTAAGATATTTTGGCTCTAATATATAATTTTTGACATTTTATAGAATTCGGCATAGTTCTTGCTCTTAATCCCATATACATCAGTAAAAAAGGCATGGAGGGCTAAATATAATGAGAATAGGTGAGGTTTTTAAGAACGCCGGTTTAATTAGTTCAGAAGCTCTTGAAACAGCCTTAAAAGAGCAGGAAACAAGCCATGACCGTTTAGGGGATATCATGCTCCGCAACGGAGTCGTAACCCCTGAAAAAATGGCCCCCGTCCTTGCGGATTATTTCCAAATCCCCTTCATCAATATCAAAGATATATACAAAGACATCAGTTCTGAGGTGATTGATTACATCCCTTCTGAATTAGCCCAACGCTTTACCGCCATCCCCGTTGAACAAAAAGACGGGGCCTTGACCATTGCGATTTTTGACCCATTAAATCTCCAAGCTCTTGATACATTTAGACTTAAGACAGGAATGAAGATCCAATGCGTCGTTGCGGTCGAAAATGATATCAAAGAGGCCATTGAATATTGTTACCATAATTTGCCCCGCATGAAGGAGCATATTGACAGTTTCATACAGCTTGAGGTCAAGGACCACGGCCTTAAGGATGAGACCGACAGAGTCCAATTCGGCGCGGACGACCAGCCGGTTGTCCAGTACGTCAAGTCGCTGATCATCCAGGCGGTGAATAATAGGGCCAGTGATATCCATCTGCAGCCGAAACAGGACAAAGCGGAATTGCGCTTGCGCATTGACGGTACTCTTTACAGTCAGGACCCGCCGCCCAAGGCCATGCTGCCGGCGATCAGCGCGCGCGTCAAGATCATTTCCGGCCTGGACATTGCCGAGAAACGCCTTCCCCAGGACGGCCGGATCAGGGTTGTCATCGGCAAGAGTGAAGTGGATATCAGGACCTCAGTCTTTCCAACGATCTATGGCGAAAGCGTGGTTTTAAGGATCCTGGACACCTCGACGCCGCTCAGCGGCATGGAAGAATTGGGTTTCGAAGAGAAAGACCTTGCCAAGTTCAGGCGCATTATCCATTATGCCTACGGGCTGATTCTTGTTACAGGCCCCACAGGAAGCGGCAAGACCACGACCCTTTACACGACCCTTAATGAAATAAAATCCGCCGAAAAGAATATCATTACGATAGAAGACCCCGTTGAATACCGGCTGCCCTTTATCCAACAGTCGCAGGTCAATCCCGCCATCGGTTTTGATTTTGCCAGAGGCCTGCGCTCCATATTGCGCCAGGACCCGGACATTATCATGGTCGGGGAGATCCGTGACCGCGAGACGGCGGAAATCGCCATCCACGCGGCGCTGACCGGGCACCTTGTTTTCGCCACCCTGCACACGAACGATTCGGCCGGGGCGCCGGTCCGAATGATCAATATGGGGGTCGAACCGTTTCTGATTACCTCATCATTGCTCGGCGTTGTCGCCCAAAGGCTTGTCAGGACGATCTGTCCCCACTGCCGTTATGAATATGATGTTTCCAGGGAGGCCCTGGCAAAAGTGTCTTCGGAATTGAAGATGGCCAAACTGGCCCGCGGCCGCGGATGCCCGAAATGTTTCAAGAGCGGGTACATGGGCCGTAAAGGCATTTACGAGGTTTTGGTCCCCGATGAAAACATCCGCAGGCTGATTTTGAATAACCGCTCCAGCGAGGAGATCAGGGCGGCTGCCCAGAAGATCGGGATGAAAACGCTGCGGGAAGCCGGCATCGAAAAACTTAAGGCAGGCGTCACGACCCTGGAAGAAATTTGCCGGATCACCCAGGAGACGGAAGAAAACTAAACGCACGCGCGTCATTCTGACCCGCCATCCATCATAATGCGTTGACGGACGGCGTCCGCCGATGATTTTTGGAGGACGCCACGCTTTTTGGCGGGGAAGAATCTAGCCAGTCGAGATCCTTCGCTCACTATCGTTCGCTCAGGATGACAGGCGCTTTTTGATTCGTTCAGAATAATGCAGTCTAGACAGGAGTGAAATAAATTGGAATATAAATGCACCGTTCAGGCAAAAGACGGCAGGAAGTTTAACAGGGTCATGGCTGCCGAGAACCCGGCGGATGTCGTCAACCGCTTCAGGGCCGAAGGATTGCTGCCGCTGAGGATCCATAAAATGAAATCTTCAAACGGCAAGGCAAAAAAAGCGTTCCTGCTCAGCCCAAGGCGCGTCAAATCCAAAGAACTGGCGGTCTTCACGCGCCAGCTGGGCGTCACATTGACCTCCGGGCTCCTGTTGACCGAGGCCCTGGAAGCCATTGCCGAAGATTTGGAAAACCAGTATTTCCGCGGCATTATCTCCAAGATCAGGTACGACGTCCAGAGCGGCACCGACTTGTCCAGCGCGCTTTCAAAATACCCCAAGATATTTTCTTTCACGTACCGGGCGATCGTCAGGGTCGGCGAGGCGACAGGGAGGCTTTATAAGACATTGATGGACCTGGCCAAATACCTGGAAGACACCGAGCGGCTGAAGGAAAAGGTGAAAGGGGCCATCCGTTATCCTCTGTTTGTCATGGGCTTCGCGGGCCTTGTCATGGTCATCCTGGTTTTTTTCCTCATCCCGCAGTTTGCCGAGATGTATGAGGAATTCCACGCCGAGCTTCCGTTGCTGACGCGCGTGGTGATCGGCATCAGCCGCTTCAGCGTCAGGAATTCCTTTTGGTTCATTGCCGCCATCATCGGCCTGTGTTTCGCGTACGGGTATTTCATCAGGTTCCCCAAATTCAGGTATACCGTCGATTATATCAAGCTCAAGATCCCGATCATCGGCAAGAACATCATCCATAAGGCCCTGGTGTCCCGCTATTGCCGGACGCTGGGGTTTTTGCTTTCCGCCGGGGTGGCCTTAAAAGAGTCGCTTGATATCACCGCGCAGGTGTCCAGCCACATGCTGATGAGCCGGGCCATCGATAGGGTCAACGAGCGGGTTGTCGGCGGCGGCTCCATATCGGAGGAGATGAGGAAGCAGAAGATTTTTCCCGGCCTGGCGACAAAGATGACCGCCGTCGGCGAGCGGACCGGGCGTTTAAGCGACATGCTCGAGCGCACGGCCCAGTATTATGAGGACGAGCTGGAATCGACTCTTGCGGCCTTGACGACCTTGCTGGAGCCTGTTTTGATTATTTTTGTCGGCGTCAATGTCTTGGTCGTTGTCTTGGCGCTCTATCTGCCGATCTTTTATCTGTCGAAGGCGATACGCTAATGGTAAAGGTAAGCAAAGATGAAATCCAAAATCCAGAAATCAAAATCCAAATAAATCCAAAATTCAAAATCAAAAATTTGGATTGAATGTGAGTGAGAAAAAATACGATTAAAAAGAAAGATCGTTGAAATTCGCTCAGAGAATACTTGATATTGTTGAACAGTTAGACAAAAAACCCGGAAGCGAAGTTGTTCGGCATCAGCTTGCTAAGGCGGGGACATCCATTGGCGCAAATATTGAAGAAGCTGATGGCACAATCACAAAAAGAGATTTTGTCAATAAGATGACCATAGCAAGAAAAGAAGCAAAGGAAACAAGATATTGGCTTAGGCTTATTTCAGGGAGATATCTTGATAAGGATGAAGTCGCAAATGACATTGGCGAATGTCAAGAACTCACCTGTATATTGAGCTCAATTATTAATAAGTCGCGCTAGTATCATGGTTTTGGATTTTCGATTTTGGATTTATTTGGTAGTATTTGTAGTATTTGGATTTTGGATTTGTTTTTATTTATTAACGATCTTCACCCAAGAAGATCACAGTCATCCCAGTAGGGGCAGGCCTTGCGCCTGCCTAAATGAAGAGAAGGCGCCCGCGGGGGGCGCCCCTGCTGTTCACATAAATGATAGACCAAAAAAAGGTGATAGAAATTCGGTTTTAATTTTTTATAGTTAAAAAGGAGGAAGTTTAAGATGAGAAACAGAAAAGGTTTTACAATGGTCGAGTTGTTGGTCGTCTTGGTCATTGTGGCTATCTTAGCCGCAGTTGCCACGCCGATCTACTTGGCCAATGTCCAAAGATCACGCGCGTCAGAGGCTGTATCAACAATGGCTCTGGTACGGCAAGGTTTGCGTGATTATCAGGTTAGTGGCAACAGCTATTTTAGCATTGCATCAGGAGCGGCAAACGGGACGATTACAAATTCGTTACCAACAAATGTTACTGCTGGTATCCCGGCTCCATTGGACGCAGGGGTAAATATTGAGGATGGAGTCGCTCAATATTTTGCGAATACAGCGTTTTCTGTAGATACCTCTGTTGCAGGTACTGGTGTAGGGGAATCACAAGGATTCGGAGGTACCCTAAATCCAACTAGTCCGCCTGTAGTTGATTTTCTGATTACAGCAACGGGTGCTGTAGGAGCCAATCCTGGCGAAAACACTGATTGTACAAATACTGTCATAACTAACTGTGCAGTTAAATCAGGAGAAGTTGCTGAATACCTATTAGAAATGGACAACAGCGGGAGGACTTACGTTTGTTATAAATGGGATGGTACTGCATGTGGAGATGATTGGGCACTGTATTAATCCTGTTGTATCATAATTAATCAGTTTTTTGCCAAGTTGCTTTCTGCCGGGATGACCGGCAGGAAGCGGCTTGGGAAACAAAGGAAATCCAAAATCCAAATACTACCAAATAAATCCCAATTTCAAAATCCAAAAGAGCTATTTGGATTTGGGAAGTTGGATTTATTTTGGATTTTGTAATATTTGGATTTGGAATTTATAACCATTTTCTTATTATGACCATTACCAGCGGATCAAGCAAAAACACTGAGAGCCGCCTTGTGAAGAATTTATCCTCAGGCGGCTTTACTGTTATAGAGACAATCATTGCGATTTTAGTGTTCGCGATCGCCCTGTTGGGGGGCATAGCCGTTTATTTTAATGCCGCCCGAATCAGCACCATGGCAGTACACAAAAAAATTGCCACTGAGGTGGTTAACGCGAGGATGGAAGAATTGCGGGGGATGGATTATGCCGCGTTTTCTTCAACGTATCCTCCCGGTTTTTATGATGATACGCCGGCAAGCCCGACGTTGACTCTTAAGGGAATACCGGCGACACGCTCAATAACGGTTACTTATGATACGTCCAAATGCCCTGTGTCTGTTCATAGCCTTGTTAAAGTCAGCGTCACCTGGACAGAAGCGAACCAGGCATCAGCCCGGCCGCCGGTTAGCCTGGAAACCTGCTTTGCGCCGTAGATTTCAAAATTAATCTCGTCAATCTGACACCCAATTGTTTAACGATGGGGTGGAAGAATCTTAAGAAGTTGAGATCCTTCGCTGCGCTCAGGATGACGTACATGAGATGATGATGTTATTACATAAGAATATAAAATCTCAAAGAGGCGTATCATTGGTCGAGCTGTTGATTGCCATGTTGATCGCGTCAATCCTGATTCTCAGCTTATGGGTTGTATCACGGATTGCGATCAGTTCCCACGCTAAATATTACAGGGAAACACAGGTTTACGCGGATATCTCTTATGGGTTTAAGCTCATGCAGAGGCACGTCCGTGAATCCAAAGGGATATCTGTCGCAGCGGCGAGCGGGAATTGGGTCGGTTCGCGGGTCGTGATCAGGCATAGTGTCGGCAACAACAGCGCTTTTGGGATCTACTATAACGCGGTCACGAACACCAATGATTTTGTTTATGTGCCGGACGTAACAAATGAGACGAACAGGGAAGTTATTACATCCGTTCCGGTTTCGGAAACAATCACATTATTACCGACTTTAGGCACGGGTTCGGTTACAGTGCAAGTCCATGGGGAAAAAGGCGGCATTCCTTTTGATATGAAAACGGTTATTTTGAGGAGGGCATGATGAACAACAAAGGATCTGTTCTTTGCATAACACTGGCGCTGGTCCTAATGTTTTTGCTTTTAGGCCTGGCATCCATTCATAATGCCGGCGGGCAGAACCTGGACGCGGAGCGCAGGCAGGCCTCCGTCGAAGCCTTCTGGCTGGCGGACGGCGCCATTGAAATAAGCCGCAGTCAGCTACCCGTGACATTTGATGCGGGTGATCCCGAGAATTCTAATATCGCGTCGGGTCATGGCACCTATGATGTGAATTCCGAGATTGATATATGCGGCGGGGTTCCATGTGAGAACAGATGGAAATTGAATGGTACCGGGCTTGTAAACGGACAGACAAGATCGATAGAAGCCATAATTGACCGTTTTTATGACGGCAATTTCTATTATGCCGCGTTTGCCGAATCAGGTATTTTCATGGATTCTAATGTATACACAGATAGTTTTGATTTTGACCAGGGGATGTATGATCCCGTCAATCCTGGGCAAAATGGCGCGATTGGCACAAACGCGACTAATTCAGATGCGGTCTATATGAACAGTAACGCAATAGTACACGGAGATGCCTTTGTCGGAACCGGTGCGAGCCCCGATAACGTCATATCCATGTATAGCAACGCCGATATTACGGGAAGCCAGGAGGCTCTTACTAATCCCTTTACGATTCCCCTCGCGACCGCTCCGGAAGGATTGACCGGGATGGGATCTGTCAATCTTGATGGAAGCAATACGCAGCTCATCAATTCAAATGGCCAGTATTCAAACATTTCATTAAATGGCGACGCGGTGTTGACCATAAGCGGGAACACGACAATATATCTTACCGGTAATCTTATCGCTGATAGTAACAGCCGGGTTATTATTGCTGAGGGCTCCGAAGTAAAGATATATGTTGACGGCCGGATTCTTTTTAACAGCAATGCCGTGCTGAATAATCTTACTAAAGATGCGAAGAGATTAAGCTTTTTGGGGACGGGGAATATGCATGATATCAATAACGACACTCCGGCCATACAATTTCATTCCAATACCGATATTTATGCGACTGTTTCGGCAAAATATGCCACTGTTTCTTTAGACAGTAATGCCGAAATTTTTGGTTCCGTTATGGCAGATAAGATTGCTTTAAATTCCGATTCCTGTATTCATTATGATGAATCGCTGGGGAGGGGGGGATCGGGAACCCCTATTATGTTATGGCGTCTTGGAGAGAAAGATAGGGCTTTATTTTAGGAAAATGAGAGGGTGTCCTTTCTGGTTCGGACAGTGTTAAATTGACATTCCCGGAAGCTCCAACTCCTCCGAGAACTATCACGGTTTAAATAGTCGGTAGAAAAACGGCTTTTTTTTGGCATGAAAATGACCACACGAAAAGAGGTCCCTAATGAACAATAGAGGCTCTGTCCTTTGTTTAACACTGGCGCTGGTCCTAGTGTTTTTGCTTTTAGGCTTGGCATCCATTCATAATGCCGGCGGGCAGAACCTGGACGCGGAGCGCCGGCAGGCTTCACTGGAGGCTTTCTGGCTGGCCGACGCGGGCGTGGAGGTGGCCAGGAGCAAATTAGCGCTGGCGACACCGGATTTGATTCAACCTAATGCAGCTTGCCGGGAAGATGAAACGCATTCGCTTTATCCGGAGTGCGGTGATCCCGAATCCTTTAATGTCATGCAGGATGGCAATTATCACGTCTTTTCCGAACAAGATCCGGATTGCCCGACGTGCATTGACCGTTGGCACATCCGGTCATGGGGCGCGGCAGATATTTATAACGCTGCTGGGACACTGGATAGTCAGTTGAGAGGCATTGACGCTATTGCCGCCCGGTACGATATCAGCAACGCGATTACAACGCATGGGACGGTCAACGGCAGTTGCGTTCCTTGGGGAACAGCTACCATTGGCGGGACTTGTGCGGACCATGTCGATTTCACTTTTGAAGATATTTTTAACGGAACTTCTTACGCGGACTTCATTTCCATGGCCAATGCCAACGGGACGGAATATCATCTGACAAGCGTTTCACAGGCTTTCAATATAAACAACGTGACCGTCCTTTTTATGGAAGGCAACACCATGAACAAGGTCACGATTAATACTGATGATCCCGCGTATGATTTTCCGGCGCTCCTGATCGTGGACGGGACCGGTTACACAGGAGTCCCCACAGCCCAACTGCAGATACAAGGGACTCTTCCCTTTTGCGGGATCATCTGGCTGGTCGGTGAGATGAAGCTCGAAGGGAACCCTGTCATTAACGGCACCATTTTTGTTGACGGGAACCCGCTGGGAGATATGGCGTTTGGAGGGACCTCCGCGGTGAACTTTAGCCCCTTGTGTATTGAGGGGGCGCTGCCGGCTTCGATTACGACAGGCGCGCCGGCATTAATTGCCTGGAAAGAATACGCGTTATGATGGAGAAGATAGAAGAAGAAATTTTGTTCCTGGAAGCTTCCTCGCCGGAAGAATTGGACAAGTCTTTGATGTCGCTTTCGCAGGAAGGCGCGGCGGGGAAATGGCGGCCGGCGGCGTTGTCGATTTCCGGGCCGAAGGTAATCGTCCGCCGCTTCCATCTGACGGATGTCCCGCCCAAAGACGTCAAACACTACCTGCAGAGCGAAGCCCTCGAATTGACGTCCCTGACCTCAGATGACATCGAACTGGATTATAAGATAACCCACACGGATGAGCACAACGTCAAAGGCGTCTACGCCTGCATGCCGAAGAAGGACCTGGAAGAATACCTGATGGTCCTCGATGACAAAGAGCTCAACCCGCTTCTGGCCACGGAACATTTCTTGGCGTGCGTCAACGCCTTGTGTCAGCAGGAGAAGATCGGCCAAGGGAGGGTCGGGTTTTTGCTGTTCTCGCCGGGCAAGGTCATTAACCTGTTCGTGTCCAATAACCGGGAATGCGACCTCTTGAGGAAGATCCCTTATGAGGATTTCGGCGAGGCCCAGAAGGAGATCGTGCAGTCGCTAAGGAGCGCGAGCGCGAAGGGCTGGCCGAAGCATTATGACATTATTTACTACACGGGGCCGTTTGAGGATATCGACGCGCTTAAAAGTGCGGTCAAAAAGATCTTTAAAACAGAATTGGAAGAGTGTTCGGTGGTTTATAACCCGCGGGCGTTTCTTTCAGAAGAAGGGCAGTACAGCCTCAACCTTTTGAATAAGCACGCCTTTACGCTCCGGCAAAGCCGCGCCATTCGAATGGGCATGAACATCGTTTTGGGGCTGTGCCTGCTGAATGCCGCGGTGACCGGCCTTCAATTGGCGCTTAAGGGCAGGACCATCGCCAAGATTAAATCCAGCTATCAGGCATCGGAATACCAGCGCGCGGTGGAGTTGAGCAAGGAGATTAAGAAATAGGTGATTATAAAATCCAAAAATCAAATACTACAAAATCCCAAATAAATCCAAAATCCTAAACCCAAACAGCCCTATTGTTTTGGATTTTGGAGTTGGGATTTATTTGGTAGTATTGGTATTATTCGGATTTTGAAATTTAGTTTGTATGTAGGTGAAATGCAAATGTTAGAGAATGTCTTACAAAAGATCATCCGTTTGTTCCGTCCCGACCGGCAGCTGCAGATGAAGCTTTGCGCGGTCCTCCTTCTGGCCGTTCTTATATCAATCTTAGGCAAATATCTTAAAGCACAGGACAGGACATTGGTGAAGGTCCGCGCGGAGAAGGACCTGGTCCTGCAGATCCCGGCGATGGAGAAAAAAATAAATGAAATGAAATACGAAGCCTTACGAAAGGCCAGGAGTCTGCAGAAAGCCGAGGCCTTGCGGAATTTGTCGCCGGACAAACAGATCGCCGAGATCGAACGCGTCCTGGAAGGGACGAGCTACCGTGACGGCGTCTACCAGGCCGTCATCGACGGCGAGGTGTATTCCACTGGCAGCGAGATCGGCGACTTCACGATCACCGCGATCAATATGGAGTCAATCACGTTGGAGAATAAAGACACCAGGGAAATCGAGAGGCTGAAATTCCCCGATAACGGCTTTGAGGAAGCGATCCGGCAGGTCAAGTAAAAAGGGGACAGGTGCTAAAGCACCATTTGTCATTAAAAGAATTAACTGATTACTGAGCATTAACAGTTGTCTTCTTTTTGTTAAATAGCCCTTGTTTCCATTATTTTGGAAGTGTAGAATGTGGTCATGGTATTGGCCGGCAACGAGATGATAAAAGCGATCGCTGCTTTTTGGGGCGGAAATCCAAATAAGCGGCGGCCGCTTTTTTTTGCTCCCCGGGCCTTCACGCTGGTTGAAATCATGGTCGTTGTCATGATCATCGGCCTAATAGCCGCGTTCGGCATCCCGAATTTTAAAAAGGCCCTTTTAAAGTCGCGCGAGCGCAGCGCGATGCTGCATTTGTCGGCCATCAACGGCGCCAATGAAATTTATAAGGCGAGAAAC
>JAFGFL010000073.1 GCA_016931055.1 Candidatus Omnitrophota bacterium
AAAATGGATCGAGCTTCAGTTTAAAATCATTCAATCAGTACAGTGTAATGGCTTTTAATTATCAACCAAATTTCCGTGTCATAACCATTTAAATAACTTTACAAAATATCGTTAACGTTTATAATTGGAAATGTCCAGCGAAGGAAACTTTGTAGTAAGCCGATCTTTAATCATTCTTTACGGTATTGCCACAGGGGCGGATCATTCTGATCCGGCAGATTCAGAATGAATAATTTTTATAATTTAGTCGATGCTCAAAAGAAAACGGTGCGGCGTGTTGCCCAACGCAAGGGGCAAACAATGTTGTGCCCGAAATGCCGCAAGCCTTTGGTTGTGACTTTTGAGCGGGATATCGTGGTGGATCTTTGCGAACAATGCCATGGCATTTGGGTTGGCCGTGTTGATGAAAAAAGGCTGTTAAATGTCAAGGTTGAGTCGTTCTCCATGGATGAATTGAGTCAGTTCAGAAAGGCGTATCAGCCTTGGGGGCGGATGGAAACGTCCGGATATGTTCCCTGTCCTGTATGCCGGGAATTGATGTACAGGAAGAATTGGGGGTCGTATTCCGGCGTCATGGTCGATAAATGCAGCGAGCATGGTACTTGGTATGATGAGGGAAAATTTGAGAAGGTCAGGGAATATGTTTCTTTGGGCGGCATTGAGTATGAAAAATTGAGAGTGATGGAAAAAGGTTTGGAGGAGCTGGATTCCAGATTATATAAAGAAGTAAAAAGTTTGGATGGCCGACTAAGAAATCGGTAAATCAAGAGAAGTGAGAAATGGGGGACAGGTGCTTTAGCGCCTGTCCCCTTTTAAGCATTCGGTTTTTCATCCCAACCGCTTCGAACATCACAAACAAGTTGAACATGGCCAAATTCCCGTTCGGGCCGCCGGTAAAAAAGGAATTCTATTTAAGAGAAGGATTTGATGACCAGATCGATCTTTTCAAGCCCGTCCGTGAAGTCCTTGGGATCTGCGACGAGCTCAATATTCAATGCGTCAATCCGCTTGAGGAACTTAAGACCATGGGCTTAAACGCGATTATTGCCGGCGATGATCACCCTTCGGTGAAAGGCCATAGGATTATCTCAGAGGTGTTATTGAAGAATATTTATCTGGAATCTTAACCAGAATTTGAAAGGAAGGGCATATGGAATCTTTCAATCCTGACTTGATCCTGCTGATCGTATTCGTTTGCGCGATACCTATCCTTATCGTGTTTCTGAAAAAAAGCAGCGCGATGTTTTCCGAGTTGGCGCTCCATTATAACGGGACGGTCTTTAAGCCTTATCTGGGGATCGCTTTTGGCGTGGAATTGCCCTTTGGCGAACATCCGGTGATATTCGATCCCTATGGTCAGGTCGTGACCCGAAGAAAAGACAATAGAAGAATGCGGTCTTCGCTTGTTTGGCAAATGCCCAAGCCTTTTGGCCCGCAGGCGATTTCTATCGAACGCAGCGGGTTCGGTATAAAGATCAGCGCGTTGGCCCTTGCCAAGAAAATCCGGACGAATGATACGATCTTTGACCAGGAATTCGATGTCATCTGCCGTGATGAGGCGGAGGCTCTGCAGTTCTTGACGACCCAACTGCGCGAACTACTGATGGCCAAACGGGAGATCCTTTATGCGCTTGAGATTGAGGACGGTCATTTGATTGTCCGCCACAGGATTGTGCTGCGTGACAGCGAGCAATCCCGCCATTTCATTGATGAAGGCATAGATCTCTTGAGCAGGATGAAAGGCGGGTTTTAGAAAAGCCCAAAATGGTATTGCCGTTTTGACCTGTCTGTAAGGCTATCAGAAATTTCTTAAACAATGATTAAATTAATTGACATTTATTTTACTTTCAGAGTTATAATAGGCGTCATTATTCATGTTTACCGGGAAACGGCGCATGATGGAACGGCGGGAAGGAGTCGATTTTCTGTTGCCTTATGCAGGTTATTTAATCTTTCTTGTAAAAAGGGGTTAATCATTTTATGAAACACTTCCGCGCTCATTTTAAGCGGTATATGTTCAGGGGCCTTTTGGCTTTGATCCCCATAGGGCTGACGATCTTCACCGTAAGAGTCATTTACGTTTTTATCGATAAGCGGCTGATGGGACTGATCGACCAGTATATTGGTTACCGGATCCCCGGCCTTGGGCTGCTGTTGTTTGTTGTTTTTTTATATTTTACGGGGATGATTGCCAGCAATGTTTTTGGACGAAAGCTGTTTGCTTTGATCGATAATATTACGAGCCGGATCCCGCTTATCAAGACAGCCTATCAGGTCGGGAAGCAGCTTTCAAATACCTTATCTCTCCCGGAGAGACAAATATTCAAAAGAGTCGTGTTGGTCGAATATTTCAGACCGGACGCATGGGTCATCGGGTTTGTCGCCGGAGAATTAAGGGACGAAAAAACAGGAAAGAGCCTTCTGAAAGTATTTATCCCTACTGTACCGAATCCCACTTCAGGCTTTTTGGTTATTTTAAAAGAATCTCAAGCTAAAGATACCCCATGGAGCGTGGAAACGGCGATGAAAATGGTCATTTCCGGCGGCATCATCGGGCCGGATACGATTAGTAATATGTGATAAGGCTTACGAATACGCCAGGCCTTGATGGATGAAGAAAGGATCTGAAATCGATTCTTCTCTTGCCGTAAGGACGAACCCTTTTGACAGTAACGCGTGTGTCGAGGTGAAGTGAAAAGTCAGATCAATCTGATGGATGCGATAAGATCAGGTTTCTGCCGGTTTGTTTTTCAGGCTAAACACCCACCAGCCGGCGTCTTTGCCCTTGCCTTTTGTCGGCTTTTGGAAATAAACTTTCATTGTTTTTCCTGACGCCGTCTCAATTTCATACCAGTGTTTGCGCAGGTACATCTCGCCGCTGCCGTGGCGGCACGGCCCCGCTGTCCGCCAATGACGGAGGACTTTCTTGACGGCGACCGTTTCCTTGCGCCAGGTAAATTCTTTAGGCAGGCCCGGCTCTCCGGCAGACATTCTTGAGGTGTCCAAAGAGGACATAATGGGCGTGATCGGCTCGCTGATAAATTATTCGGTCATGGATGAGGTGAAAAGGCATCCCACTTCAACACCGGGGGTTGAAGGGAGTTTTTATGGTCATTTTGTGAACACGAACCAATAACGGATTAAAAACAAAACAGAAAATATCGCGATGATGGGATGTATTTCCTTTGATCTACCGGTCACGCCTTTGAGGATGGTATAGGAAATAAAGCCGAAAGCGATCCCCTCGGTTATGCTGAAGCCGCAAAACGGCATTACCGTGATCGTTAGAAATGCCGGGATGGCCTCTGAATAATCTTCCCAGTCTATCTTTTTCACGCAGCCCATCATCATGCATCCCACCAGGATCAAGGCGGGTGCGATCACGGGATAAAGATAGGTCCCGTTGCCCATGTCGTATCCCGATCCGATGGTCGCGATCAGGGGCTTGAAGAATAAAGCGCACAACAGGAGAATTCCCGTTACGATGTTGGCAAGTCCGGTGCGTCCCCCTTGCGAGATGCCGGCGGCGCTTTCGACATAACTGGTGACCGTTGAGGTTCCCAGCAGGGAGCCTACGACGGTTGCGGATGCGTCGGAAAAGAGAGCCTCCTTTGCCCTGGGAAGCTGGTTATCCTTCATGAATCCGGCCTTTTCGCCAACGCCGATCAACGTGCCGACCGTATCAAATAGGTCGAGGAAGAAAAACACAAAAACGAGTTCCAAAAAACCGATGCTTAACGCCCCGGAGAAACTTAATTTCAGAAAGGTCGGTTTGAGGGACGGAATGGGACTGGTGAATCCGCTGAATGCCGCGATCCCCGTAACAATGCCGACAATGGCGGTTATGACCATCCCGATTAAAACGGCGCCAATGACATGACGGGCCATGAGACAGGAAATGACCAGGAGCCCGAACAAAGAAAGGAGCACGGGAGGGCTATTGAGGTTCCCCATGGCGACATAAGTGGCCGGATTGGGAGCCGTTATTCCGGACCATTCGAATCCGACAAGGGCGATAAGCAACCCAATGCCAACGGCGATGGCGTTGCGCAGGGAAGCGGGGACCGCGGTTATGATTCTTTCACGCAATCCGAAGAACGAAAAGAAGATGAAGATCATTCCTGAGATGAAAATGGCCCCCAGGGCGACTTGCCATGGCTCAACGGGAGATTTGTCGCCGAGTATCGAAGCGACTATGGGGCAGGCGACGAAGGCAAAATAAACGTTATGGCCCATGCCCGGGGCCAGGGCAATCGGGTAGTTGGCCAAGATGGCCATAGTAAAACAGGCAATAGCGCTCGCGACACACGTGGCGACCATGACAGCGTCAAAATCCATTCCGCAATTGGAAAGGATGGCCGGCTGGACAAAGACGATATAGGCCATGGTCATAAAAGTGGTGATGCCGCCAATCATTTCTTTTTCGATCGAGGTATGATTCTCCTTAAGCTTGAATAGTTTTTCCAGCATAAAATCTCTCCTGTCATTTTATGAATAACTTTTGTAGGTGAACTGGTCATGCTCGCTATAAACTGTTATTTTTATAAGGCTTTATGGTGCAAACGTATGCTATAACAGCTTCTGCTTTAAATCAATACATTTACAACCTAAACTGACCTTAAAGATTGAACTTACAAGATTGGCTCATATTTTGTATTTATGCATTAATTTACGAAGTGTAAAAAAATTAAATTCCACGTTACTGAAATCTCGTTTAATGGTATATTAAAACAGAATTTCAAGGAGGGACGAGACGGGTCTTTTTGACCATAAAGCTATTTTTATAAAATCTTAAAAAGGAGGCAATCAATGGGTATCTTGTACAGCATAACGGCTTCATCATGGAACATGATCTTCTGTATTTTAATATCATTCGGCTTTGTTATCGGTATTATTTTAATGGTCGCTCCGGGAGCCTATGAAGCTTTTAATCAAGCCCTACAGAAAGAATACGGCATTAAAAAGAGGTTTATCCCGAAAATTGAGGACGGCAAAATAGAAGCGGTTGAGAATCTCTGCAAGAAAAACACAGTTATTACGGGCATGATCATCAGCATATTGTCTTTTATGCTTCTCTTGATTTTCAAATAAAAGATGGATTCGCCGCAGGCTTTATGTCTTTCCCATAGGAAGTATCTTCCCGCCCAATCCCAAAAAGGCATGTCCGGCAGGGCCTAGGTCATGAGTTTGTATTTTCATGAGATTCGGTCCGAATACCGACAAAAATTTGACATTTCCGGAAAATGTGGTATTTTATAAAAGTAATATTTGAAAATCGAACCAAACATTCCTTGAGTATTTCTCACGCCACGGAGGGAATCAGGGTTTAAACGGATTTTGTATGAATCCCTTAAACCAGGAGAATGATTCCATGCGCGGCTTTTTTATTTCTCAAAAAAAGAATTTTGTCATACGTAGCGTCACCAACCTGATTGTTTATTTACTGACCGCCTCATTTGTCTTCGGCCCTGCTCCGGTTTACGCCCAAGGATTAATAAACCTTCCTCAACCCGGCACGATGGTCACTTTAAGCGCCGGGTTCGCTCCCGCTGTCATTAAGGGGATCACGATTTTTCCCGATCAACCTCTGCGGTTTGATTTCATCGTTGACCCGGGCGACTCCGGGCTTAAAGGAAATAACCTTAAATATGAATCGCAGAAGCTCATCAAATACTTCCTAGCCTCGATCACGGTTCCCGAAGAAGACATGTGGGTCAATTTGTCTCCCTATGAAAAAGACCGGATCATTCCCGATGGTTTTGGAAAAACGGAAATGGGCCGCGACCTTTTAGCCCAGGATTATCTTTTAAAGCAGATCACTGCCTCCTTGATGTATCCCGAAGAAGAGATCGGCAAGGCGTTTTGGGAGAAAGTTTATAAGAAAGCCAACACGATGTATGGCACGACCGAAGTACCGGTCAACACCTTCAACAAGGTCTGGATCGTTCCTGAAAAGGCGACCGTTTATGAGAACGGTGATACCGTATTTGTTGCCGAGAGCTATTTGAAGGTCATGCTCGCCGAAGATTATGAAAATCTTTGGCGAAGCCTCGCCACGCCAGAGCGTGGCGGGCTGGAAGAAGATTACATTGCCCTGGAACACAATTCGCTGAATATCGATCCCAAAGACGCTAGACGTATGAGCGAGGTCTCCAAATTCATTATTAAGGAGATCATCATTCCTGAGCTGGAAAAGGAAGTCAACTATGGTGAGAATTTCGCCAACCTTCGGCAGATTTATAACTCTGTTATTCTGGCGGCCTGGTACAAGAAGAACCTTAAAGAGAGTTTGCTGGGCTCGGTTTACATGGATAAGAACAAGGTCGATGGGGTCGATATCAAAGATCCAAAAGTCAATGAAGAAATTTATCAGCAGTACCTCGAAGCCTTCAAGGTCGGCGCGTACAATTTTATTAAGGAAGAGTACGATCAGGTGAGCCAGCAGGTCATTCCCCGTAAGTATTTCTCGGGAGGGGCTATTGTGGACCCCTCCAAAGTCTATGCCGAACGGCAAGGGAATCCAATTGTCAGTGCTGCAGCAGAGATCATGCGGACCAATCTGGACCCGATCTCCAATTCTTCGCCGGTTACCGTTGCGCAGGCCTCAAAAGCTATGATAGGCACTTTAAAGGATTTTTACAAAAAAGAAGGGAAAAAGCGTGACGATTATAATGTGAAGCCCATTGTTGCCCCCAATAAAATGGGTGTTCTCAAGAATGGAGATATTTTTATCTGGATTAATCACAGAGGGGATAGATCTTTAGAGGTGCTGGAAGCATTTACAAATCCCAATTTTAATCAAAGCGGCACCAGATTTGATACGAAGCCGGATCTCAAGGTCGATTATGTGCCTTTTGCCACTTATGATCCAAAGGCGTACCAGCAAAGAGGGATCGTTCCTGCTTTTGCTTCAGATGCCCCCGAAGTAAAGACGGTGTCAGATATTTTGGTTGAGAATGATGTTGAGCAAGGTAGATTCGGAGAAACGGACAAAGGTTCTCACGTTACAAGTTTCTATGATGGACGCAAAGAGATCAGCATGGAGACATATGCATCGAAAGGAATATACGTTGATATCGTGAATTCGGAAGGGGTTAAGGATAAGGACAAAAATCCCGGGATGCAATATAAGACGGTCGCTCAACACGCAGTTCAATATATGGAAAGAAAAAGAAATTCTCTCAAAAAACAGTCCGTCTTTATTAATTTGGCTGTTGATATTCAAGGGCACGTGCTGGATGGGAATAAGGATCGTGCGGTCGCTACTGTATTAGCGGCGGATGAGGCGCTTGGAATGATCCGTGAGAAGGTCAAGGAATTAGGCGGGGTTCTCATCGTTACATCGGATCACGGTAACGTGGAAGAAATGGCGCGGCTGGATGAAAACGGTATGCCCATTACTGATGAATATGGCGTAATCCCGTCATTGGCGCATTCAAAGCTCAATCCGGTCCCATTTATTGTGGAAGGGGTGGATGATGTCGTATTAAAGGAGCGTCTTGGTATTGCCAGTGTTGAAGCGACAAAGTTGGATCTATTAGGAATTCCAATCCCAGCCGGCAAAGCGGAAAGTGTCTTAAAGAGTTATAAGAAAAGAGAGATAAAGGGGCCCGTGGTGACGGTCGTTTTAGACGGCTGGGGGATCAATCGGTTCTCGAATCCAGAAGCCTTGCAATGGGATGCGATTCATCTTGCCCAGCCGGCTGTTTTTAATGATCTAAGGAAAGAGAATCCTATGACAACGTTAAAGCCGTATGGGGACGCTGTCGGCTTACCGGAAACCTCAAAACATGTTCAGATGGGGGATTCGGATAATGGGCATGCGACCATGGGATATATGGAAATTGTCCCTACCTTATTCTCAAAGATCATGGGACAGATCGAGACCGGTGAATTCCTTGAAAACAAGATTTTAAGAGAAAAGATACAAAAGGCCATAGATCAGGGGAAAGATATCGCCATCGCGGGTCTTATTTCAGACGGCGGCGTTCATTCTCACTATGAATATGTCATGGCACTTTTAGAATTATGTGCCGAGATGGGCGTACAGAACACAAATACCAAAATCAAGCTTTATGCCGCTTTAGACGGCCGGGACGTGCAGACCCGTGTTCCGACGGAGAACGGCGCTTATTATTTGAACAATTTAGAGCAAAAAGCTAAGGCGTTAGGGTTAGAGAATAATTTTCTTATTGCCATGATCAACGGCCGCGGGGACATCATGGACCGGGACGCCATCCGCCGGGACAAATTGGGAAAATATAAAGAAGCGACTGAATTATGGAGCGCGCGCTTTAAAGTTGCCTATGACGCCATGGTTTATGGGATTGGCGAGCCGGCAATCGCCGCGTCGCCGGTTCAGAAGGAAGGCCCGAGGTATTCCCAGACCAATACATTTGATAAATTCACGACCAGAGCGGCTGGGATTATCAGGAACGGAATTGTCGATGCTTATGCGACAGACCGGATCATGGTTATTGAGATGGCCGGCGGTTCAGACTCGGGGGCCTCATTGCTTGAAATAGGCCGAAAGGTCAAGGATCTCATATCCTTCAAAGGGGAAAAGGCTGGAGTTTCGATGACCTTCTTACCTCATCAAAAAATCGATTTGCAGCTGATGATCGAAAGGATGGCGAATTATCAGCGGAAAAAGGGATACGGAATGGTCCTTGTTTCCGACCGTGTTGATCTGGATTATGATAATCCCCAGAATAAGAAATTGATCGATGAAGCGATCAAAAGTGATAAGGTCGTAAAGACGGCTTTTAACGAATATTTATTAGGAAGAAAGGCTTTAAATACGCGTTATATTGGAAACATTATCGCGGCGGTTCTGAAAAAACATTTGAAAAACCAGGGACGAACCGGAGGCGCAATCGAAGTCAGTTTGGCCGGAGAGATGAACCCGGATGTTCTTTCAGACGGCGCAAAAGATATTCCGGAGGGAATCGATATTACCGGGAAAGATAAACCGGCCTATATGGAAGCCAATCAGGCCCTTATGCCCGAAATAAAGGAAACGCGGAACCTGTTTCCGCTACTTAACGGAAAACCAAAGACGAAAAAGAGAATCGTTGTTTTAACCGGTGGCGGCCCCGCGTCAGGTCATAACAACGTCATCTACTCACTGGTCAAGAAAGCGGAAGAATATGGATATGAAGTCATCGGTATACGACAAGGATGGAAAGGATTATACGACGACAACTTGCTTAAGGAAGCCTATATTCTCAATTCAAAAGACCTTGAGCAATATCGGCAACTAGGAGGGACTGTTCTCCAGACAGAGCGGTTCAATCCGTTTTCTGATGAGTCAAAAGATGGTAAGCCTAGCAATATTGAAGCCGGCGTTCCGGACGTCATTTGGCGAAATTTAACTGAAGTATTAGAGGCAGACCTGATAAGTCCTTTTGGCGGTGATGATACGACCGGTGTTGGCATGAAATTTCAAGTCAAGCATCATAAACCTTCGGCCCCTAAGATAATTGCCGTCCCTAAAACGATGGATTATGACCTTCCTGTCCCAACCTACGGTTACAGCAGTTTTACTGAAGTTGTGGCGGCGTATCTTAATGAGGTAGCAGTTGATTATGCTCAAGAACACGGAACCATTCTTGTTGATGAAACTTTCGGACGCAACGCAGGGTGGGCGCCTTTAAAGATTGGAATGCTTACTCCTGCGGCTAAAACGTTTATTCCAGAAAAAGGAGAAAGTTTACAGAAGATCATTGATGATGTGGGTAAATTTGCCAGTCGTGGAAAAGGCGGTCTGATCATCACCTCTGAGGGATTCAAGCTGAATACGAAGGATGAAACGGACAGCCGGTTGTTCGACGAAGCCGCGGAGCATTATCCTGTCGTTAAGGCTGCGTTTGAAAACGCCGTTAATGCTGGCGTTGATCAGTTCGGTCATCCGAAACTGCAGTTTGCCGGCGACATTCTTGCGGCGGTTTTGGAATATCATATTAATAAAAACCGGAGCGGAGAAAACCGTATACCGGTCAAATTATTGGGTAAAGCAGATTATCTGTTCCGGTCAGACGATATATCAGAAACAGATTTGATGATGACAACGGCGTTAGGGGAAATGGTCGTTGAGAAATTCCATAAGGGAGAGACAAATAAACTGTTGTATGTGGATGAAAACGGAACGCGCGGAGAAATGCCGTTGCTTGATGAAACGGTGCTTCGTATTGCCAAAAAGTTAAAATTTGGTGAAGCTGACAGCCTTGTAGTATACAAAGCATTAGCAAAAATATCGGGATTCATTAAGAGTGAGCGGGAGCGGCAAGGCATCTCTGATGCCAATCTAGCTGAAGCGGTTGGTATTACAGAAGATGAATTGGCGAAAATTGAAGGAGGCGGTAAAGAAAGTAAAGATAATATTGTGAAGAAAATGCCGACTAAAAAAGTTGATGCTGAAGGGGCCGATAAACAGGCGGTCATCCAGGCCAACCCGGCTTCTTACGTTTCAAGCCCGGTCAATGAGAAAGACGTCGGCGGGATCGACCTTAACGCGAACAATTGGGACATCGAATCGACCGGCCGCGGGATGGATTTTGACGTGGGGCCTTTTGATCCGGCCACTCTTAATATGCCGGTCAACGGTTTTACGCCTGTTATCTTTGAAATGGTTCCCATAACGAACGTCCCGATGTTTATGGGTACGTTAGAAAGTGAAGGAAGCGAAACGCACCAGCAGCTCGGGCGGCTTTAATAAACAATTACATATTTGAAAGGGATTTTAAAAGATAAGGGACAGCGAACTTTTTCCAAAAAAAGGCGCTGTCCCTTTTTACTTTCCATCAATCGTAAGGGTTGACAAGAATCGGTTAGTGCGATAAGATTCATAACTAGCTTCGGGTCTTAAAGTTAGGGATACCACGCGATGAAGAAAACATTTTTGGTTTTCATCTTGCTTTTGGCCTGCCGGATGGCACATGCGGATATCATCCTTTTAAAGAACGGCCAGGTCATAGAAGGAAAAGTAACTCAAGTGAGAGGTATATTCATCCGTGTCCAGCCTGATTATAAAAGTCCTTTCCGGGAATTCCTGATTGAAAATGTTGCCCACATCGAACAAACCAATCCCGATGAAGTTTCCCATCTTGCTGTAAGAAGGATTCACGAACGTGCTATCCAACATGCCCGTGAACAACGTTTTCAGGATATGGTCAATGAACGGGCGGTGGCTTTGATTGAAGAGGCCATCCTGGATTCGGAAGAGTTGACATCATTAAAGGGGGCCACTGATAAAGTCAAAGCGGTCGCCCAGGAAAAAGCGAGCGTGATTATCGGGGAGGCTGTCAAAAGCATTCAAACTCCACAATTGATCGATACGTCAACGGAAATCAAAAGCATCGCCCAAGAAAAAGCCAGCGGGGTCATTCAGCAGGCCGTTAAAGATGTTGAAGTGCAGCCTCTACAGAACGCGCCTGAGGATGTCCAAATAGCGGTCAAAAAAGCCGCGACTACGCTCATTAAGGGGGCTGTTAACGATGTCGAAACACAATCAAAAATTCAGCGGGAGGCGTCTGTCAAGACGGATCCTGTTGTCACGAAGCCAAGAAGGATTAATGGTTTAACGTGGATGAACCCGGCAGACGCGAGCAGTTTCAGCAAAAAAGATGGGGTCATTGCCGGGTGTCTGATCCTCATGCTTCTGCTTTTGTTAAGAGAAAAAATGAGAAAACGAAAAGGGATTGTTGAGGCCACAGAGGACACGAAACTCGCTTCCACATTAAAGGAAATTGATAGGGAACTGGAAGATATGGGAAAAGGTGCGGCGCAGGACAATCTTTCAGAACTCAAAGAAAAATGGATAGAGAAAAGGAAGTCCACGCGTACCAGAATGGAACTGCCTGTTTCCTTGATCCTCGAAAAATTCAGGCCGATTTCCGCAACGATCAAGGATATCTCTTTGGGAGGGGCTTTCTGCCTGTGTAATGATGTCAAGCTGCTGAGACTGGGAGACCAATGCCAATTCAAATGCAGGTTTGTTGATATGAATTCGGGTTTAAGTATTAAAGGCACCGCTGAAGTTGTCCGGATACAACCGAACCGCGGTTTAGGGCTGAAATTCCATGAATTGGATGAAAGAAGCATGAATTATCTCCTGAAGGTTTAGCGCCTGTTTATTGGCGTTATTTTTCCAATCCGAGATCTGCATTAACGATACATATTAAAACCCATTAGCGAATTTGTATGCACCGAGAGTCAACGCAAATGATCCCATTAGATTCGGCCTTGCGGAACATTGTTTGTCTTGCCGAAGAATATGGACTGGATGAAAATGAACATAAAAGTTAAAAGACAATTGTTCTTTGCGGCCATCATGATTTGTCTAATCTTGACTTTTCCTTTGCGCGGCTATGCGGCACCTATCCAACTGTTTCTGGACACTTCATCCGAAGCGGTCTGCGGGCTTCCGCTTGAGATCGAAATCCTTGTTTTGAATGAGAACGGAGAAGTTGAAACCGCCTTTGAAGGAAAACACGAACTTCAAATATCCGGGCAAGAAAGCGGCATGCTGGATAAGAGTTGCTCTGTCCGTTCTCCGATAGCAAACTTTAAGAAAGGCAAGGCTTTTTTTGCAGTCGAAGATAGCGAAGAAGAGACTGTCAATCTGGTCGTCACGATTGCCGAACCGCGCTTGTCCGGTCAAATAAATCTCTCTTTTCTGGATAAAGACATTTTTCCCCCCAAGATAGTCAACTTGTTCGAGGAATCCCCGGGCATCTTAAAACTGGAATTCAATGAAGAGCTTGAGGAGGAAAGCGCGCAGGAGGTAAAGAATTATAAGGCCATAACGAACCGGCGCGAGACATTCCCTTTAAGCATCGAATATCACAGGACTTATGTTTTTCTTAAGTTTGAAGAACATTTTTTTAAGGATGAAGAAGGATATTTGGAACTGGAGGAGATAGAAGATATAAGCGGAAATGAAATATCTTCGGGGTTAAAGAGCCCCAATTTTAAAGGCACGTGCGAAGATGCGTGCCCGGATTGAACCAATTCTTGGCCTTGTTTGGAAGAAATTGAATTTTGATAAAATAATATTTGTTGATTATTGCGGGATTATTTATATAATGTGGGTAATTCATTTCAAGAGATTTTTCAGAGAAAAAGGAGGATGAATCTTATGGGAACCAAAGGTCGTCAAATTATCGAGGCACGCGGCATTAAAATCCCGGAGTTGGTCAAATTGTTAAACAAGGCGTTTGCGGACGAATGGCTCGCGTATTATCAGTATTGGCTGGGGGCAAAAGTGGCCATGGGGATACCGAAGGAAGCCGTTGTGGCCGAACTGCTTCAGCACGCGACGGACGAATTGCGCCATGCCGGGATGGTGGCCGACCGGATCATCCAGCTTGGCGGGACCCTGCTTCTTGAGCCGAAGGCATGGTATGAATTCACAAATTGCGGTTATGAAAAACCGGATGATCCCGATGTGCGCGTTCTCCTCGAACAGAATATCAAAGGAGAGCAATGCGCCATTTCGGTGTATAAACACTTAATGGATTACACGAATGATAAAGATACCGTGACCTATGATATGGCCCTGCAGATCATGGAGGACGAAATCGAGCACGAAGAGGATTTGGAGAACATCAAAGACGATATTATTCTCATGTTGGGCAAGAAAAAGAAAAAATAATTCAAAAAAAGTAGCGGAAAATGTGACGGACGCTTTTTCCAATTTCTAGCAAAGACAGAAAACGGAAAATGTGCCCGTCATTTTTTTGTGGAAAGGGAATCCATGCACAAGTTGATCGCAACGGGGATGAGGATTGCTTTTGTATTGATGGTTTTTGGGGTTATAGGTGCCGATTTATTATTAGCACAAGAGACCGAAACATTGAAAAACGCGTTCAAAAAGGGGACATTCAGCGGGGCGATCGGTTCCTACTATGAATATACAGACAAAGACGCCGATGATTCGGATTTTGGCTGGGCGACAGGATATTTTACATTCAAATATGAGACTTTAAGTTGGCATGACTTGCAGTTGGGTGTTCGCTTTTTTAATCACAACCCTTTGTATAGCCATGATGATGGCGCGACCGACCCGTTTGATGTTGATGTCGAATCGCGCTACACCTTGCCGGAGCTATATCTTAATTACTCGTTCGCCGAACGTTCCCATTTGACCGTTGGCCGCTGGGAGCATTTGGCCATGACACACATCGATGATAACCAGAGTGAAGGGGGTTATGTTCAGTTCAAAGAGATTGAAGGGTTTGAACTGACCGCGGGAGCCATGCGGCGTTTCGCGGAGATTGATTATGATGACGGGGAAGATTTCGGCCGGAATAACGGCTCGCAAGACCTGGATTCGGAATCGACGTATGGCCCTGGTTCAGGCGCGCAATTGTATTTTCTCGAGGGCAAGTATAAAGGGATAGATAGGCTCACATTAAATCCCTACATCATGTATCACAATGATTATGCCTCTGTTTATGGGATCGATACAAGGGTTGAGGGAAAAATAGAGGACCCCGACCTTACGTTCGGCGGCGAGGCAAGTTATTATCGTGTCAACGCGGAAATAGCCGGCAGCGGAGATGCCAACAACTATATGGTCGCGCCGTTTGTGAAGGTGCAACCCGTGTATGTGAGCGTGGGGTATGCCAGGTTTGATGACGGCGATGCCCTGACAAAACCGGCTTGGCTCAGGGATTATTTTTTGCCAGTCGATCAGGTGGCCACCTATGGGACTCCGGACAGTGATGTGGTCTTTGGCAAGTTAAAATTGACGTTTGGTGATTTCTGGACGCATTTTATTCTTGCCGATACCAAGTATGCGACAACAGCCGGAAGGGGTGACGGCTCTCAGGAATATGAACTGCAATTTGGGTATAAACTGTTCAAGAGATTGGATCCCAATTTGCGTTTATTTGACGTTCAGTTTGATAATATTGACAACAGGGATTATCAAAAGATCGAGACACACGTTTGCTTCAAGTTCTAGTGGATTTTTTGAGCCAAAAACAACAGAAGGCCCTCTGCAGCTAAATTCGTTGCAGTACTTGATTTCATTAAATGTATACTTAGAGGAAACAAGGACAGCCCCAGTTTCCTCTTAATAAAATATTATGGAAAACCGGGGCAGAGGGTTTCTTCTTTGTGTAAAATGCCATCAGCTTTGGCGGCTTAAGGCTGAAACGGGAGTCGGCAATGGATTCTAAACCGGAATTTTCTATCTTTCAGAATTTTGTCGAGATGTCCAGCGTCGGCCATGGATTGGCCCGTCTTGATGGAACGATCGTTTATGTCAATCTTGCTTTTTGCAATATCCTGGGAGAGAAATACCGCGAAGATGCTATTGGGAAAAAAGTTGAGACTTATTTTCCGAAGGAAGTCCGGGAAAAACTCATAAATGAAATCCTGCCGGCTGTCCGGCGCGAGGGCCATTGGAGCGGAGAACTTCTCTTTCAGACCGTCCAAGGGCGTCTTGTTCCCGCCATCCAGAACATTTCTTTGATCAAGGACGACGAAGGGAATCCCCGTTATTTCAGCAATGTTGTTACAGACATCACCGAACGAAAAGGTTTTGAGAAAGAATTAAAAAGGGAAAAGGAAATTGCCGAGAAGTATCTGAACATGGTCAGGGTGATGATTGTCGGATTGAATGCGGAAAAAAAGGTTATTTTGATCAATGAAAGAGGATGTGAGATTTTAGGGTATCCGCGGCAGGACATTCTCGGCAAAAACTGGTTTGACCATTTTCTTCCCGTAAGATTGCGGAAGGATGTGAATGCTGTCGCGGATGCATTATTTAAAGGCGATATCAAGCCGGTGGAATATTATGAGAATTCTGTCTTGACCAAGAGCGGCGAAGAACGCATGATCGCGTGGCATAATATTGTGGTGCAGGATGAGCAGGGCAAAATCTCCAGCATCCTCAGTTCCGGCGAAGATATCACCGAACGAAAGAAAGCGGAACAAAGGCTTTTGATGGAGCGGGATTTTTCCGATGCGATTTTAAATAGCCTTCCGGGAGTTTTTTATATGTTTAACAAAGAAATGAAAATTCTACGCTGGAATAAAAACTTTGAAAAAATCACCGAGTATTCGTGTGATGAAATCAGCCGGATGAGCCCGCTAGATTTTTTTGAAGGACAGGACAAAACCTTGATCGAGGAAAGGACCCGGGAGGTGTTCACAAAAGGCATCTCGGATGCGCAAGCGCAATTAAAAACAAAGAGCGGGAAGAAGATCCCCTATTATTTTAGCGGCCAGATGGTTGTCATCGAAGGAGAAACTTGTCTGATCGGAACAGGCATAGATATTACTGAGCAAAAGAAGGCGGAAGAAGGGCTCCGGTATGCCATGAAGGAAAAGGAAACATTGCTTCAGGAAGTTCATCACCGAGTGAAAAACAATCTGTTGACATTATATTCTCTCGTGAATCTTCAGCGCGAATCGTTGCGCGAGGGGCTTAGCGCGGAAATGGCCTTAGATGATACCAAACAGAGAATATCTGCCATGGGAAGGGTGCATCGGATGCTCTATTCGACAAAGAATTTCTCGGAAATCGATTTTTCGGAATATATCCGTCTGCTGATGGATGACGTGAAGGCGACATGCGGCACGTCGAAATGCCGGGTCAAAATCGAGTCAGACCTTGATTCCATTATGCTGGATATCGACCGGGCTGTCCCTTGCGGGCTGATCGTTAATGAGTTATTAGTGAATTCGTTCAGGCACGCATTTTCTGGCAGGGCCAGCGGATGTATCGGGATTTCTCTGAAAAAAAAGGGAGCGAACATTGAACTGAAGATCAAAGATGATGGTGCCGGCATCCCGTTTCATCCGCTATCCAAAGAGAGTAAAACGCTGGGGTTGCGGCTCGTGTCGATGTTAAGTCAGCAATTGAAGGCAGATGTTTCCTATAAAGGGGGCCAAGGTTCATTGTTTACCATTACTTTGCGCGGTGATACAATATGATCAAAAGGGATGCGCGGAGGCATCATGAAAAGAAGAGTGCTCATTGCCGATGATGATTATATCACGGCGGAAATGTTTAAAGAGACCATTGAGAATTTGGGCCATGAGGTCATTGCTGTCGCGCATAACAGTGAGGACGCGATAAACAGCGCGTTCGAATTGCACCCGGATTTCGCCTTTCTTGACATTAAAATGGATTACCGGATTGCGGGCATTCACGCGGCTAACTTGATTAAAGACAAATTCCCTCTAACAAAAGTTTATTTTCTGACAGCCTATGCCAAGGATGTCTTTCATGCAGAATTGGTTAATGCCCAGTACGACGGGTATATTGACAAACTTAAATTCATGGACACGATAGGCAAGATACTTCAATAATGAGATTTTTTTGTCGGGCGAAGGGCAATATTATAAATCTCTGCAAATTAAGAAGTTGCAGAGATTTTTTTTATTTTTTCTTAGCCTTTAAGATGGAAAGCGTTATAATAAACGCGTATCATCACAATATAAAATGAAAGCAGTTCTTCCAGAACGATGTGTTTATTGTTAAAAGGAGGTATTTTGATATGAATATAAGCGATATCTTAAAGAATGCGGTTGAGAAGAAAGCTTCGGATGTCCACATAGCGACGGATTCAAAACCGATGGCGCGTATCACCGGAGATATCGTTGCCCTTGATTTCCCGGTCTTAACGGCTGATGATGTTGAAAAGGCGATTAAGGAGATTATTCCGGCATCTTCGCGCGGGAAGTTTGATCAAGGGGATGAAGTGGACTGCGGCTATTCCATAAAGGGTATTGCTCGGTTCCGGGTCAATGTCTACAAAGAAAAAAGAGGGTGGGCGATCGCTTTTCGCGCCATTTCCGATAAGATTCCATCGGCGGAAGACATCGGCCTTTCGCAAGCTATTATTAATCTCACAAAGATCCCCAAGGGTTTGATTTTAGTGACCGGGCCAACCGGCAGCGGCAAAAGCACATTGATTGCCTGCCTGATCAATCTGATCAATAAGGAAAGGAAGTCCCATATTATTACGATGGAAGACCCGATCGAGTATCTGTTCGAGGACCGGAGCTGTATCGTCAGCCAAAGGGAAATTGGCAATCACAGTAAAACGTTTGCCAACGCCCTGAAATATTCCTTGCGGCAGGACCCCGATATCGTGCTGGTTGGGGAAATGAGGGATTTGGAGACCATAGGAATGGCTCTGACGATGGCTGAAACCGGCCACTTGGTTTTCGCGACGTTGCATACGACCGATGCCGCCCAGACCGTGGACCGCATTATTGATGTCTTTCCTTCTTTCCAACAGCAACAAGTGCGGATGCAGCTTTCAGGGGCCTTGCGGGCGGTCATCAGCCAAGAGTTGCTTCCTAATATCGACGGGACCGGACGCGTCGCTGCCAGAGAAGTGATGATTGTTACGGCTGCAATCGCCAATTTGATCCGGGAAGGCCAGACGCACCAGATTTACAGCGCTATCCAGACGGGTAAAAGCGTTGGGATGCAGTCGATGGACAGCGCGTTGGCGGACCTATGCCGGGACGGATTGATCAGTTATGAAATGGCTGAATCCAAGTCGGCAAATCCGGATGCTTTAAAGGCATACCTTTAATGAATAATGTCCACGGCAACGTGTATTTGATGGAGGGTTTCTATGTCAGATGTCTCGAAAGTCAAGCAGATCGGACTGTTTAAGAATATCGATGAAAAAATATTGGGTTCGTTTTCCTCTATGTTGAAGGAGGAGCATTTTAGCGATGGACAGGCTGTTTTTAACGAAGATGACTCGGGCGAAGAGATGTATTTTATCCTTTCCGGCGAAGTTCAAATCGTTAAATTTGTCAACAAAGAGGATGGCGTTTCGCAGCTGCTTTCTTCGTTGACGCCCGGAGATTTTTTTGGGGAGATGGCTTTGTTCGACCAGAAGAAAAGGTCCGCAACGGCGAGGGCGAAAGGGGATGTGGCGGTATTGAAAATGAATTGCAAGGATTTCTACGCTTTTCTGGAAAACGACGTTTTTATGACCATCAATGTTTTGGGCGGCATGCTGGCGGAGACGATCAGGCGCCTTCGCGAGACAGATATCGGATTTGTGACCATTTATGAAACCGGAAGGCTTTTGGCTTCCGGAGAAAAAATCGAGAATCTTTTGCAAGGGATCCTTAGTAAAATCCTGGAAGTGGTCCCTTCAGCTGAGAGAGGGTTTGTCGCCTTATGGAACGAGTTCAGTGAGATGTTTGAGCTTCGGTCTTCCCATGGTTTTGATGATGCAACGATCGTCTTAAAGAAAGACGATTGTCTCATTAAATGGCTGAAGGAGAATAAAGACCGGTTGATTGCCAGCGATACGGCGCAAATGTCTCTTTTCAACCGAAATCTTTTACCAAAATATTGCGGAGCCTCTTTTGTCCTGCAGCCATTTGTCCATCGCGGGGAACTATTGGGATTTTTGTTGATTTCCAATGGAACCCGGAAAATGGAAATCCGGCCCAACCAGGTCAATTTGCTTTCTGGAATTGCTGCCCAGGTTGCCCCTGTCATCGCAAACGCGAAAAAGATCACGGAGGAAGAAAACCGTAAAAGGCTTCAAAGGGCTAAAGCTTGGCAATAGAATTGTTTTAGGATTTACAACCGAATATTTTCCTGCAGGCACCCGCCGGAAGCGTCCTTACCTGTGAAGCAACAAATGTTTATCCGCGTCTTTTGTTAATAGCGATATATTTGCGCGGCTCAATGGACGCGACATAGGCCGGGCGGATAATGCGGCCCTGGGTGATCTGCTCCAGCCGATGCGCGCACCAGCCGGATACGCGGGCCATGGCAAATAAGGGAGTGAACAGCTCTTTAGGAATCCCGATCATTTGGTAAATGAATCCGGAATAAAAATCGACATTCGGGCTGACGCGTTTACCTTTTTCTTCTTGGACAAGTTGACAAGCCAGGCGGGCGACATTTCGATAAAGGGAAAGGACATGTTCCTGGCCGGTTGTCTTGGCCAATTCTTCCGCTTTTTCAAGAAGGATCACCGCCCGCGGGTCGGACAAGGTATAAACGGCATGGCCGATGCCGTAGATTTTCCCCTTAAGGTCGTAGGCTTCACCAGCAAGAATTCTCTTCAGGTAAGAGGAAAGTTCATCATCATCGTTCCAGTCCCTGACGTTCTTTTGGATATCGGCCATCATATCAACGACCGCTTCGGCAGCGCCGCCGTGAAGGTATCCGCTGAGTGAGGCGATCCCCGAAGAAATAGCCATATAAGTATTGGCGCCGCTTGAAGTGACCGAGCGGACAGTGAAGGTAGAGTTGTTCCCGCCTCCATGCTCGGCATGAAGGACCATCAGGATATCAAGGAGTTTGGCGGCAAAACGTTCTGGTTTCTGGCCGTTAAGCATATGCATAAAATTCTCCATGGGAGACAAATGGGGATCCGAATTAATAAAGCCGTGCCCTTTTCCTTTGCGAAATAACATGGCATTGTAGTTATGCGCGATGATGGCCGGAAACTTTGCGATCAGATCGAGGCATTGGTCGATCTGATGACTCATGCTGTAGGTATTAGGATTTTTATCGACGAGGCTCATGGCCGCCACAGCGCGATGCAGGGCGCTCATCTGGTCGGGATTCTCTGATGCATAGGTAATGAAACGGGTTACGCGCATCGGGATACTTCGCCGATGGGTCATCTCATCATGGAACTTTTGAAGCTGAGAGGCTTTCGGCAGTTCTCCGGTAAGCAGCAAGTAGATAGTTTCATTGAAGCCTTCTTCCTCGCTGTCTTTACAGGCGTTGACGAGGTCCTTGACTGAGTACCCGCAATAATAAAGACGGCCTTCAGTCGGCCTAATATCGTATTGCGAGTAGTCCGACATGTGCGAAAGAAAGGCTTCCAGCGAACTGTGCGTTGGGCGATGGCCATTTAACAGAACGTAACAAGCCTCAGCGGGGGAAAGGTCCCCATCAAGCCCTGGGATCTGGATTGTAATATCTTCTCTGTCAAATAAAGGATTTGATTTCAGCGCTTTTTCATAACCGATGACGCAGCCTTTTGATGTAAGGCCAACGACAACACCGCTGCCGTCCGCATTGCGCAGGCCCAATTTGATATTGTGTTTGCGGATCAGCTTTGGGTCCGGAACGTTGTGGACAGCGGCAAGTTTGCTGATTTGGTTGATAACAGAGGTCATAGACTTAGTCCTGTTTGGTTATATCGTTTAGGTGGAGTTCCGTTCCTTTTTGAGGATAGAATAATATCATCATTCCCCAAAAAATGCCACTGTTATTCGCAGGGTAAAAAAGAACTGCTAAAATAAGATTCTGCAAGTTGGCGTTTCGCTGTTTATTAGTCTTTCTGGGGCATTCTCCCGCGGAGTTATGGACAGCGGACATGCCCTTTAGGGCCTATTCCATGAACGAGAGGGTGTCCTAAACGACTTTTGTCTGAAAGTCATTGCATTTTTATCGTGTTATTCTATATTAATCGGTAGAAGACAAGGGCCTTATGGCTGGGGCTGGGCATTCAGTTTGGATAATTGGTTTTTGGGATAAACATTGTCAAAATATCGGAAAAATAAAGATCGAAACAAAGCGAAGCACCATCGGCAGTTATGGAAACAACGCCAACGGAAACTGGCACGTGAGGAGAGGATCTATTCCCCTGCGGACGCTGATTTCGGAGTCATCTTAAAAACGCACAAAAGGGAAGTGTTTCTTTTTGTCCTTATGGCCGTAGGGGTGATGGGTATTATTTTATCGGGCCCGGATAAGGATTCCATGAATAAAATGAGCGCTTCAGTCAGTTCTGAGATTGAACAGAAATCTCTATATTGGGAAGAGGCCTATCCTTTTGGTTTTAAAGTGATCGCTTTTATGGGCACGGATATCGTCCAAACGGATTTTGACACGCTTCCGGAAGATCTGAAGATCAACTGGAAGAATTTATCTGTCGTGCGTATCCAGACCAGGCAGGATGACCGTACGGTTGAAAAGATCAAGATCAGCATAAGCGGCATCCAATATGAGCCGGCCAATGTTTCAGATGTGACAATTACGACTACTCTAGTAAGAAACAGAGGGGCTTCCGCTTTAATGACGCGGTTTAATGATCTTGAATTTGTCGCTGAGATTATCGAGGATAAAGATGATCAGGTATATTGTTTATTTGGCCTGCGGGAGGGATAAACGGATTGAGCAAGATAGATATATTTTCGCCTATTGCGTCAATGGCATATTTGAGTATAATCAAAGATGTTAAATACGGGCAGGAGGTTAGTTGCGGGAAAAGGAGGGAATTATTTCTGTGAAGAAGAAAAAAGGCGGCTTATCCGTGAGGAATCTTGGTGTTTGGTTATTGCTGATTTTGGGAAGTCTGGGATTGACGTCCGATGTCGCTCAACTTTATTCAAGGGCATTTGAGTTTGCCGAAACCGGGAAAAAGGATTTTGCCTTTATGCATTTCAATGAATTGCAGAGGGATTATCCGACCTCAGGATATCGGGAGAAAGCGCTTTTTGCTGTCGGGGAATATTATTTCTTGATTTCCGGCTTTCAGGATGCGGAAAAGACCTTCCGGTCGTTTTTGGATGAATATCCGAACTCAAAACAGAGGTTATACGCTCTTGCCTATCTGTTCAATATGGCCCAAAGAAACAATAAGGGAGATGTCGCCCGGGAATTGGAAAAACAGATCGTTGATGTACATCGAGTCAGCTTTGTCTTCAGAGAAACAAAAGAAATCGCCTATCGCTCGCCGCTGCGCCAAAACTACAGGACTGATATCTATATCGATCATATAGAATTTTATGTAGAAGGAAAACTCTTTGCGAAAGTTTCTTACTAAGGCGAAGAAGCAATTGTTGATTCTCGGACTTATCATCGCCTGCATGATCACGATTGCCGGGAATGTGTCTTTGGCCGTGAATAAAACCGCCATTGAAAGGGAAGTGGACAATTGTTTCAACCATGATGTATCGATCGGTCCCGTCTTCTACATCTTTCCGAACTACCTCATACTTCATCATATCGTCATAAGCAAGGCCGATGATCCGTTAAAGGCCTCGTCGTTTACCTTACCAAAAACGGTCATGAGTTTTTCTTTTGTGGACATGATCTTCAACGGGTTCCTGAATGTCTCCAAAGTGACCCTGTATCCTTCCACAGTGAGTTACTATGCCCTGAGCCGGTTTCTGGAAGATAATTTCCAGGAAATCCTTGAAATTATAAAAAACTCGCCGGACAAGAACATCGTGATCCGCATTAAAGAGACCCTTTTGGATTTTGACCAGCAGGGCCAGCCGGATTATATCGCCATGGAGCTTCTTTTAAAAATACGGAATAATTTGATGGAGGGGACAGGCTTTTTCCGTGCGGATCAATACCGCTATTCAAAAAGCCAGGGGGAGGAAACCCAACGTACGGCACAAGGCTGGCCGCTTTGGTACAAACTGAAGAGCCGTCTAAGACCCAATGGCCTGGAGGTTGACCATTTGATCTTAAGAAGCCAAGTCCTCCATTCAAAACTACGGGGCGGCATTCGAGGCGGCATGATCAATGTCAATGGCTTTGTATTTATGAATTCGGCAAAGAAAGATTTTGATCAGGAAAAATATTCGACCGTAAGATATTTTAGGCATTTCCCTGAGGAAGAGGCCTTGTCCAATGTGGACACATTTATTCTTGATATTGACGGCAAGGCGGCATTGATGTTCCCTGATATCAATATCGAGAAATTTGATTTTACGCTGAACAACATTCCTGTTGCCCTGCAAGGGGTTATTTCCATTCAGCAGCCTCTTTCGGTCAACGCCAGTTTGTCTTTTGACGGTATCCCGGCTTCTGCAGGAAAAGGAACGTTTTTCGAGAAGGCAGGCGTAAAAATATCCGGCACATTGGAAAATCAGGCATTCCATGCGAATGGGGAAGGGTTTATTGATTTTATCGACCACAAAGGATTAAGCCTGTCGCCGGAGGCTGCCCAGGCCGACTTCCAAGGGCTTCTCTTATATTTTGATCAACATCAACGCCCGAGTATCGATCTTGCTCATGGAAATATTTTTTATTGGGTGAATAAAAATGAACATAAGGTTTCCGTTAGAGATGTAGAAGTGAGGGGTAATATAAAAATGGAAGCCATTAAGCTAATTGAAATAACTGCCCCGTTTTATGAGGGGCAGCTTAAAGGAAGGATGTGGATTGATTCCACCCAGAGGCCCTCAAAAATCACATCGCGCGTTGAGTTGACGGATGTGGATACGGATGCGATGGAGGAATTATTGATCCACTTTGCCAAGTTCAATGGCCGGATGTTCAGCACGATGAATTTCACGAATATCCCGAGACTTGCCTTAAGCGGAGATGTCATTGTTCATGATGGGACGTTGACCGATCTGGCATTTTTCAATTGGCTCAGCGATACATTCCAACTGCCTGATCTTAAAGCTATTGATTTCAGAAAAGCTTCAGCACAATTTTTTATCGACAGTGAACATATCCAATTGCGTGATATCCGCTTAAGGGCAAAGGATGTCCGTGTCGGGGGGTATTATGATATGGACAAAGAGAATTTGGTTTCAAGCAAGTTGGGCCTATCTCTTTCCCAGGGCCTCTTGGGTAAGTCTCCCAAGTTTAAACCGATCCTTAAGATATTTAAGGATGACGATCCCTATTTGGGTTTTGATTTCCAGCTTTCGGGCAATATGAATACCATGAACTTTCAATGGTTACCATCGGAAGTCAAACGCAGAATACAGACTAGGATCCCCGATTTTATAGAACGGCTGATCGAAAAGGATGTTGACGCCATGATGGATGCGGGCTCAAAAAAGTCACGCAAAGCCGACTAACATGCAGCGGCGGGCAACGATACGGGTTGTGATAAAAATTACATAAAAATGGACAAAATTTTAATTTGCCTGGATAGATATATGTGATAGACTCAAATTCTGAAAGGTTGACTGATGAGAAGTAAAAACGTCAAAACCTTGGAAAACCTGAGTTTATTCTGTCATTTTTCCGGGATCATCACGGTATTTTTGGGAATCGTCGTTGTTCTTTTGGACTTAAACAACAAAGATTATGGGCACATCCAAATCGGATTTTTTGTTCTTACGGTTGGATATGCCTTTGTCAAGATAGCATCAAAAGTAATGCGGGTCGTGTGCGAAGAGGAAAATCGGGGCTTGTAGGAATTGCTTTCCTAAGATGGCTTTGAATGGCCGCAGGACAAAAATGGTGAAGGAACATGACAAGGGTGGACGTACGGGCATTCGGCCTTTTGTTAGGATGTGTTTGGGGCATCGGAGTTTTTGGCTTAGGGATTGCTTCAATGATGTTGAACCGTTGGGGTAATTTTGTCAAACTGCTGTCATCGGTTTATATCGGATATCAAGCGACATGGTTAGGAAGCATCCGTGGGGCTGTTTGGGGCTTTATTGATGGGCTTATCAGCGGCGTTGTGATTGCCTGGATCTATAACAGATTTGCTATTTAGAGGTTTTGAGTGTTTTATGAAAAAAGTTCTGGTTGTTTTAGTTATTGGTTTTTTGTTTTCCGGATGTGCAACTTTACGGAAAGTTTCTGCGCCCAAGGGTGCCTCGCAAGAAGTTGAGACCAAGGAAGAAGAAATCGCAGAGGACATTTACGGCCCTCCTGATCTGTCTCCTGAGCTGCAAAACATCAAAAAAGAAGAGTTGGAAGGGTATGTCCAGAAAAAAGGGGTCATCTTCGCCAAGACCGATTTTAAAGGGCTTCTGGAAACCCGTTATGTGAGTTTTCTATTTGAGGATTTAGAGAAACCGGAACATAAATTCCAGTTGCACATCGGCGAAAATTTAGATCAACAGGGTTTTCCGTGGGAGATTAAAACGATCAGGCCCGGTTATTTTTTTGTTGAGCTGCCCGCTGGAAGCTATAAGATCGCATCGGTTTCCATTCCGGTTGGTTCGACGTTAGCGACTGAAAAAATGGATGTGACGCTTGAAGTTATTCCGAATAAGGTTTGTTATGTCGGGACGCTGAAGATGAACGGGACGAAAGAAAAAATTAAATTAGGCGGCCTGCCGGTCATCAAGCCCGGCTTTGAATACACGGTGGAAGTGTTGGATGAGCGCGAAGAAGGGATGAAAGCCTTTCGCCAAAACTATCCAAACTTTCTCGAAGATATTTCGATAGGACTCATGCACGTTAACGCTGTATCCCCAGGAAGCATTTGATGAGGGGGCAGAAAAACTTTAAGGAGGTGTATATGTTGTTGAGATTAGTTGCAGGGATTGTCATGATCGGTCTTTTAGCAGGTTGCGCTACGGCTCAAAAGCCAACGTCGGTCAATCAATTGCAGATTCGAATGGCGCAGGTTGAAAACCGGTTAGATGAAAGCGATCAAAATATTTCGGAAATGAAATATGCCGTTGAAGAACTTGTTACGGATGTGGCAAGGCTGTCCAATTCAATGGGGTCGCCCGGCCTATCTCCAAGAAAGATTTCGGTTTCTTCGACAAAGGGAACAATATCCGACTCCCAAGAGATCTTGCGGGTTCCGGTGACGCCGCAGGAAGTTCAAACAGCTTTAAAGAATGCGGGGTATTACCAAGGGTCTATTGATGGGAAATTAGGCTCTGGTTCGCAAGCGGCCATTAAAGCTTTCCAAAAGGATCATGACCTTCAAAGTGATGGGATTGTCGGAAAGAAGACCTGGATGCAGCTGAAAAGTTACCTCGAGTAATCCATGCAGATCGGTGGTCGGTCGAGATATTTGACCGAAGGACGTTGATATCATAATGGATCTCTCTCCAGAAGGATAAACCGCATCATTTCCAATAACAATTGATCCACGGTCGATAAGGGGAACGTGTGAAATGTTTCGATCATTTTCTTAAAGAAAGGAGGGGTTTTCATGCATTCTTTTGAGAAATTGAGCGGCCTGGAAAAAGAACACGCCGCAGATGCAATCGGCGGGATATTAAGAAAAAGGGTTCTCGATTATTCGAAAAACTTTAAAACCTCTTGGGTGAATCTAGGGCAGGCTTTGTATAGCGTCTGGCAGGATAAGCTGTATTCTGCTTGGGGGTATGATAAATTCGAATATTATACGGAACAGGAAGTCGGCCTTCCGAAACAAATTTCCTTGAGGTTGTTAAAGACATACGCCTTTTTGGAGTCGGAAGAACCAGCTTACCTGAAAAAGGAATTCCGTGAGACCCGCGAAGCCGCTAAAGTGCCGGGTTATGAAGCGGTGAATGTCCTCCGGTTGGCAAGACAGAAGAGAGAGTTGTTAAAGGACGATTATATGAAGCTTCGAAAAGACGTATTTGATAAGGGCAAAGAGGCTTCAGCCGTCCGCAAGGATCTTCTGGCCCTTATGAAAGAAAGAAAACCTGTCGATCCTGAAAAAGAGCGTCATAAGCGCAGTGAAATGACCATCCGAAGGCTTTATCATGCGCTTGATTCTTTCAAAAAAGATATGGAAGTGTTGAAAATAATTCCGGATCATATTATCCATGATGCCAAAGATCTTATGGATAAACTTAAAGACCTGATTTAGGGACTCTTATGACTCAAAAGCAGAATAAACAAATGAATTTGGATGCCATCCCTGAAGGAGAGTTGCTTGATGCCCGCATTTGTGAGCTGCCCATAAAGATCGAAGGGACGTGGCTTGCCGAATGCATTGATCAGCTTTATAAAGAACTGGAAGATAAAAGGATTTCTTTTAGGCCCGAATGCTATTTGGCTGACGAATGGCTTACTCCTGAGGGAGAGACTTGTATCGGAATTCCTTTTTATCTGGCCCATCCGGCTTTGATAAAGCTTGAGAAGAAAATCATGATCGATGCCGAGGGTGAAACAAAGCATTGGTGCATGAAGCTCCTTCGGCATGAAACCGGCCATGCGGTCTGCTATGCCTACCGTTTCCACAAGCGGAAACGGTGGCAAACTGTATTCGGCTTCACAACACAAGAATACGCGGACACGTATAAATATCGGCCTTATAGCAAAAATTTTGTCCGTCATTTGGACGGATATTATGCCCAGTATCATCCCGATGAGGACTTTGTGGAAACGTTTGCTGTATGGTTAACGCCTGGCCTGGATTGGCAAAGTCAATATAAGGGGTGGAAAGCCCTTCAAAAACTAAAATATGTCGATAGGTTAATGTCGGAGATACGGGGTAAGGAGCCGCCTGTAAAGAATAATGAGAAGCACTGGCGCAAGTCATCCCTGAGGATAAAACTCAAAGATTATTACAGAAAAAAACGCCATTTTTGGGCTGAAGAGTTCCCTGATTTTCATGACGCGTTCCTGCATAAGAATTTTATCGAAGCTGGCCCTGAACATAAAGATTTGCCATTGGCATCCGAGATCATCCATAAATACCGGCCCAATATTCTCAACTGCATTTCGAGGCATTCTGGTGAAAGAAAATTTGTTGTCAATGATCTTTTAAAAGACATACAAAAACGCAGCCGTGAGCTCAATCTGGTTGTCGCTGAAGATGAGGCCATCATGACATTGAATTTATCGACTTATATCACGTCTCTGATTATGAATTATCTTTATACAGGACGGTTCCGGGGAGAAAAAGAAAGGCGGAAATGATCATGAAAAAGCCGCTGAAAGTCCTGCTGCTGTTCAGCAGCCCGTACAATAAACCGCGCGGGTATGACTATCAGGAAGAGTTCGCCGATCCCGAAAATATGTACACGGAGAACGATGTTTTTCAGGCCTTGATGGCCAATGGTTTTTCTGTGAGCATCCTCGGGTTGCATAATACGGTTGCCCCTCTTTTTGAGGAGATTCAGGAAAACAGACCTGATGTTATTTTTAATCTCGTTGAGGTGTTTGACGACAGATCGCATCTGGAAAAAAACATGGCGGCCTTTCTTGAGATGCTGGGGATCCCTTACACGGGGGCAACATCCGATGATATTTTTATCTGCAACAATAAGGGGCTTTGTAAAAAGATCTTGAAATTCCATAAGATCAAGACCCCGTGGTTTTACACATTCTATCGTAACCGTCGCGTCTGGCTGCCCAAAAGACTTAAGCTCCCTACGATTGTCAAGCCGTTGTGCGAGGAGGCTTCGCGCGGCATTTCCCAGGCGTCCATTGTGGACAATGAAGAGGCTTTTTTGGAACGCGTGAGATTCATCCACCAGAATATGGACATGGATGCGATCGCGGAAGAATATATTGAAGGGCGGGAATTATACGTAAGCGTGATGGGACAGAAAAAGTTGATCGTCTTGCCTGCGCGGGAGATGAAATTCGGCGAACTAGCCGAAGACGCGCGCGTGGCGACCTATAAAGCCAAATGGGACGAGAAGTACCGGGAAAAATGGGGGATCAAGAGCGTTTTTGCTGGGAAGTTAGCTAACGGCGTGGAAGAAGAAATTGCCGATGTCTGTAAACGGGCTTACCGTGCGTTGAACATCAGCAGTTATTTGCGTTTTGATATCCGCATCACGCCGGACGGGAAGGTGTATATCATCGAACCGAATGCCAACCCCTGCATCGCCAAGATCGATGAAGTGGCCCAGTCGGCCATGAAAATGGGCATCAGTTATGAGCAATTGATAAAAAAGATTGTTATGCTTGCCTTAACCAAGAATACATAATATAAAAATACGTGGGATTCAGGCAAGGATAACAGATGGACATGTTCGCGGCAGCCCGAAAGAATGATTACTGATGGCGGCCCGGGTTGCTTTTATTGGCGAATAATGAGAAGAAAATATGACTGACCCTAAAGAGATACCGCATCTTATTTCCCTTCTTGATGATGAGTCGTCGGATGTACGTAAGACGGTGGCCAAGGAACTCGAAGCCTTTGGCCCGACCTTAAAAGAAGAATTGAAGAAATTAACTTTGGCGCTTTCTTCCGCCCAAGAAAAATGTATTAGCGAAATCCTGAATGAACATAAAAGGGCTTGGCTGAGACACGTCTGGCCGAACTGGCTGAGTTCGATCGATGAACCCGCGGGCCTGTTTGAAGACTATACAAAATTGGAAAGTGCACTGGCGTTCTTTTCCAAGTTTTTGAATAAAGCCGACGATACCCTTCCTCTGAAAGATTTATTGGATGAACTCGCGAACAGGTATAAGGCCAAATTCAGGTTCAAGGATCCTGTCCGTTTGGCTCGATTTTTGTTCAAAGAACAGAAAATGCGCGGTGATGAGAACGATTATTATAATCCGCAAAATAATAATCTTATTTACGTCATCACGGAGAAAAAGGGGGTTCCGATCAGCCTATGCGCGGTCTATATGCTTGTCGGATGGCGGTTGGATATACAGATCGAAGGCTGTCATTTCCCCGGGCATTTCCTGTCACGGATAAATTTAGACGGCAGAAAGGTATTCGTGGATTGTTTTAACGGCGGGCAGGTCATTGACCAAAAAGACCTATTAAATATGAGAGGAGACGTGTTTGAGGGGATGGAAAATGTTTTGAAGGAAACGGCTGATGCACAAACCATTGTACGCTGTTTCCTGGCCAATTTGATCCGTTCCTACCAAATTAAAGATGATAAAGCTAACAGCGAATTAATAATCAAACTGTTTCGCGATTTGGATGCGCATGTTAGCGATAGAACGATTTCCAGCCTGACACCGGAAGATATTATCCATTTCGGCAAACCAGCTTTCGAGCCGGGACAATGCGTGTCTCATGTGCGATATGGGTACCGCGGGATTATCGTCGAAGTGGATCATGAGTGTAAGGCAACAGATGATTGGTATTACGGCAATCAGACCCAGCCCAACCGCCACCAGCCTTGGTATCATATCCTTGTCCATGGTTCAGACCAGGTAACCTATGTTGCGGAGGGCAACTTAGTCAAAGACCCTTCGAATGAAAAGCTGACCCATTCCTTGTTGTCCTATTTTTTCATGAAAAACAAAAAGGGCGATTATATTCGGAATGACAATCCCTGGCCGGAAACGGACTTCTGATATTAGGAGCCTTTTGGAAGGGACAGGTCTAGACCTGTCCCTGCATTAAGTCAATATCGGAAAACGCTATTTCCTATTGACAGCCACACAAGCGTGTGGTAATAATGGAAACTATGGCAGAGAAACAAAAACTGACCTCGAAACAAAAAAACGTCCTTAAGTTTATTTACGAGAAGATCAAGACGAAAAACCTTCCGCCAACCGTTAGGGAGATTGCAGGCCACTTTCATTTTTCATCGACTGGGACTGTCAGGGATTATCTGAAAGCATTAGTTAACAAAGGATATATCAAGGTTTCAGCCAATAAATCCCGCGCCATTGAGCTGATTCGCGAGAACTTGTTTTCTATTCCGATCTTGGGAAAGGTTCAGGCGGGATTGCCTGCCCTTGCTGTTGAGGAAATTGAAGGGTATCTCAATTTGGACAGCCTGGTTTTTTCCGGTGACAACACTTTTGCCCTGCGCGTGCGGGGAGACAGCATGATTGACGCTGGCATTATGCCGGATGATTTGGTTCTGGTCAAAAGGCAGAGTATGGCCCAAACCGGCGAAACCGTGGTTGCCTTGATCGAAGATGAAGCGACTGTAAAAACCCTTCAGCGCCGCGGGAAAGATTATTATTTGGAACCGGCCAATGCCAAGTATGTCTCGATCTTGGTGGATAAAAGCGTCTCAATCATTGGCAAGGTTATCAGTGTTATCAGAAGGTTTTAACAATATCTGAAAAACTATGACGTTAGAAAGGCCGGAAGCACGTTCCGGCCTTTTTTGTCTACGCATTTATTGACTTTAGATGTATTTGCCTTTAAGATAAGACACCCTTTATCGATAAAGAGGCCATAAATGGGATGTAGGAAGCGATATTATGGATGAAACATATTTGGGCAGGGTGATAAATTTCTTAAGCGGCCATTTTGAGCTGGTCATTGCTATTAACGGCGCTATTTTATTTTCGTATTTAGCTGTCATGATTTTTGTAAGGATGAGGGAAATTAATTTTTTGGCTATTTGGCGATTGGTTTTTAGAAAGATCCCGTTTGTGATCGTTGTTGGCGGCCAATGTGTTTTGTTTATCATTTATGGCCAACTTTACTGGGCGAACTATAAGAAACCCGCTCCAGAATTGCATCTGGAACAGCATGTTGCCGCTACGACGCAATGGGTCAAAGACGATACGTGGCTTTATTTTGTTGATGGACATATGTTGAGGGCCATCAGGATTAATGATCGAGATGTCCAAGATGTTTTTTCAGCCAGCGACCCTGTTAAAGAGTACCATTTCTCGCCGGATGGGAAATATATAGCTGTCCTGACGCAGAAAGATTTATTTCTTTTAGAGGGACAGACGAAGCGCAGCGAACAGATCGATTCTTTGAAGGATTATGTTGACGCGAAAGCGCCGAAAGAAGACGCAACGGTTAAGGGAACTATCAGCGGTATTCGATGGGCTCCGGACAGCCGGAAATTTATCTACGAAAAAGCCTGGTGGTCTCAATTTTCCTCGCAGGATAATGTTTATCTTTACGACCTTCGGGAGAAAAAGAAAAAAATGATTCAAAGCCCGACACGGCGGATTTCTTCGCTTTATTGGGACGTGCAAAGCCAAAATCTTTATTATTTATACCATGAATCAAAAGATCCGTCTGATCGTTTGCCGGCTTATGAAGTGGCAGTCTTTCGCGTCCCGCTGGCCACCGATGTCCCTGAATTAATTGTGCGCATTCCTTCTGAAGAGGCATCTGTTCCTATTGAGAATCTGAATCTGAGGGGCATCGATCTATATTTGAACGGCAATAGGCTTTCTTTCGGGGTCCCGGGTAAGGAGAATGATCTTGTCTCGGAAAAGGGCTCTTCCTTGGGAATTGACGAAGAAGACTATTTGTATTATGTAAATTCAGAATGGTTCCGCAAGCGGTTATATAAAATCCCGCGTGATGTGGGCGTTGCGGATATGTCTCGATACCAATATAAGGGCGGAGATTTGGTGATCGATCATATCCGCTGGATTCCAGGAGGCCGCTATGCGGTTATGGAACATCGGTATTGGGGGATCCTTATTCTTGAGCCTGCGACCGGCAAAATCGGCTTGTTGATCCGCGCCAACGGCCATTCGTTCGGCTGGTATCGGAAACCTGCTTTGAAAACGTAAGATTTTTATTGTTGTTTCATTGAACAGAATCTTGTAAGTGATATAATAACCGGTAGAATTTGTTGAAAAAAGCACATTACGTGGCGAAGGGAAATTCAAGAAATGAGTAAAATAACTGATGCGTTAAAGAAAGCTGATGAGGAAAGATTTCATGTCGTCTCACCTACGAGAGAAAGTGACAGATTTTTAAACAATAATAGAACGGAGGGAAAAATGCTCAAATCATGGTTAACTTGGGGTTTTATTGTTGCGGTTGTGGCGGTTTTTGTTGTCTTGAATTATCAAGGAGGTAAGGACGCTGTTTCTTTAAGCGAAATATTTCCCGAAGATGATGTTGCCACTGCTGATCTCGAATATGAGTTTGTGGAGGATAAGGTTGTTGCGAATAAGCCAAAGGAACCTGTAAAACCGGTTGCCGAACAAGTCAATATTGAAGCACTAAAGGAGCCCGCAAAACAGACTTTGGCGGTGGCGACTCCTCAAACGCTCAAAGAAACGGCTGCTTATACGATTCAGATTGCGTCTTTTAAGGATAAAAAACGCGCTGAAGAAGCTTTGGCAACCATCCGCACGAAAGTCCCATCGGCTTATCTGGTTTCACGTGATCTCGGGGACAATGGGATTTGGTATCGAATCTACGCCGGCCAATTTGACCAGCGCAGCGACGCTGAAGTGTCCTTGAATAATATTAGGCAAAATTATGACAGCAGCTTCATTATTTCTCCAAAGGGCACTAAATAGTCTCCATTAGAACTTCTGTCCATTGAGAAAGCCTAAAGCCGCAGTGATCCATTCATGTTCCGATCTCGTTCAGATATCGTTATCTGCATCTTTTTATTCTTCTTAAGCCTTGTCGTCTTTTCCAGGGGATTGAGTATCCATGGCCTGGAATACAGGGACGACGAGATATTCTATTTTCAAAGCACTCAGGAAATGGTCGCGACCGGTGATATTTTCTCGCCGAAATATTTCGGGGAAAACAGGTTCCAAAAGCCGATCCTCTATTATTGGATGGTCCTGGTTGCCTATAAAATATTCGGCGTGAATTGGCCTGCGGCGAGGAGCGTCGCTGTCCTCTTTTCCGGATTGACGGTCTGTGTCACATGGCTTATAGGGAAAATTCTCTTTGACCGAAAAACGGCCACATTGAGCGCGCTCATCCTGATATCGGTGCCTTTGTTCTTCCGGCATGCCAAGAATGTGGTTCCGGACATGCCTTTGAATTTCTTTATTGTTTGGGCGATGTATTGCGCAATCCGTTTCATGCAGATTTCTTCCGGGGCTTTTGGCTCATCAGACGAAAACTTAAAGGCGACAACATGGAGCGTTTTTTTCTTTATCGCATGCGCCTTGGGGTTCATGATTAAGGGATTTGCTGCGCTGATCGTTCCTCTTTTGACAGTGATCTTGTTTAGCTTCTGGATAAGGAAGCCTGGTCTCCTTTCAGAGATGCGTTTTGGACGCGGCACAGCGATCATGGTTTTCATCATAGCCCCGTGGTTTCTCTATATGATTAGAACGCATGGCCAAACTTACCTGGATTACATGCTTGTCGACGAAACGAAAAACCGATTAGTAAACATTGGAGCCAGCAATGTTCTGCTGAATATTATGATGACGTTTTTCAGACATTGCGCATTCTATCTAAAGGTTATCGGATCGTATTTTGCGCCTTGGTCTGTTTTTTTGGTGATGGCCCTGCCTTTGGCTATTGCCAGGATCCATTCAAAAGATGAGAAAAACAGGGGTTTGCTTTTCCTGTTAACCTGGTTTTGTGTTGTTTATTTCTTATTTTCAACCATGTATTTTGCCATCAACCATTATATGCTTGTTCTGACAACGCCATTTGCGCTGATGACAGGTTATTTTTTAGTTACGGAGTTGAATAAGGAAATATTTATTGGAAAAGCCGTCTCATTTCTGCGAAAATATCTTATTCTGTTCATGTTGACGGCCGGATGTTTGGCGTTTGGATTCTTGTTCGTTTTCTTAGCAGGGGGGGCTCAATGGTGGTTGTTCGTTTTGGCCGCGGTCTATGTTTTTGTGGTTGGAAGAATCCTTAGAAATCCTGAGCCAGTAATTGCGCCGTTGGTGTTGAGTGTGTTCATGATATTTGTTTTTGCTCAATCTTCCCTTATGGAAAAGGCCGGGATCACGGCTCATGCGACCTTGCAGAAATTCGCGGCTACGGTAAATCAAGATTTAGAGGTGAACACTTCCAGTGGGACCATGATCGGGGTTGGAAGCCACGATATCCATGAAAAGGAATTCCAAGTTTATTTTAACCAGAGAATTGTCAAGGCCGCCGGCAGCGAAGAAGAGGAAACCAGGACAAAATTGGGTCGTCTTTTTGCCAATGATAAAATGGTTTATTGCCTGATGACGGAAAAAGATTACGATGGTTATTTGAAGGAATATTTTCCCGAGACCCTTGAAATTGTTCAAGAGGAATATATCTTTCGACGGAGAATGCACCTTGATCGGGGGTTTTTTCTTGCCTTGTTGAGATTGGATCAGGCGGTTGTCCGAGATTATTTAAAAGAAAAAATAATTTTAGTAAGAAAGGGGCGGCATGTCCGAACGTAAGGTGGACCACAGCATTATTGTGCCCGTTTATAATGAAGAAGAGTCGCTCAAACCGCTTTTCGAAGAGATCTTGAAGGTCATGACGCCGTTAAATCGGCCATACGAGATTGTTTTTATCAACGATTGCTCTTCAGACCGGTCCCCTCAGATCATGGAAGGTTTTCGAAAAGAGCTGCCCGAGGTCGTTCGCATTGTTCATTTGCCAAAACGCAGCGGCCAGACGTTTGCGTTGCGCGAGGGATTGGATGCTTCCAGGGGAAGCATTGCCGTGACTCTGGACGCCGACCTTCAGAATGACCCGGCGGATATCCCTAAAATGTTGGAGAAAATGATAGAGGGGAAGTATGACTGTGTTTGCGGTTGGCGTCGGTTGCGTCAAGATACCCCGCTGAAGGCAGGGCTGTCGAAATTGGGAAATATTTTTCAACGATTATTTACCGGGATGAACATTCATGATGTTTCCTGCACGTTGCGGGTCTATAAGAGGGAGTGTGTCGGTAAGATTGCGCTTAATTGGGAAGGGCAGCACCGTTTTATCCCGTTAAGCTTATCGCTCCAGGGATTTCGTATCGGAGAAATTGTTTCCAATCATCGATTGCGGAAATATGGGACAACGAAATATAGCCATAAAAGGATTTTTCGCGTCATGGTGGACTTTTTTAGGGTCCTTAAGACGGGAGGCAGGAAATGAACGCAACCATATGGCTTGTGATCGGTTTTGCGGGGCAATTGTTATTTGCTTTACGGTTCTTGGTTCAATGGATCTGCTCTGAGGTCAAGCAGGAGAGCCATATCCCTGTTGTCTTTTGGTATTTTAGCATCTCAGGAGGGGCAATTCTTTTGACCTATGCGATCCATAAACAGGATCCTGTTTTTATCGTCGGGCAGGCAACGGGGCTTGTGGTGTATTTGCGGAATCTGATGCTGATTTACAAAAAGGAACAGAAGGCGAAAGCAGAGAGATAGGGGGAATTTTATGAAGCAGCACATAATAATAAATTAGGAAGCGGCATTCTTCATCTTGGAGTTTTCGATAACAAGGTGTACGGCAACGCAAAAAACGGCGAATGCCAACTGGTTTAAGGCGTAATTAACAGCAGCTTATTGTCAAAGAGGTTGTGAAAAGGGGAAGTAAAATGAAAATACTCATTGTTGACGATTCGATGTTGGATCGCAAACTTCTCATTCGGACCCTCCAAAAGGCCGGCGTTGAGAATGAAATTCTTGAGGCAGGCGATGGTCAGACGGCTTTAGATATCCTGGATAAAGAGCATGACAACATCTGCTTAATGTTCCTGGACTGGCAGTTGCCGAAAATCGATGGATTGGAAATCTTAAAAAGAGTTGCCCGAAATCCTAAAACGGCTGCTCTTGCGGTGATTATGTCTACCTCAACCAATTCGGAAGAAGATGAAGAAATCGCCCGATTATTAAATCCAAATCTAGCCGCATTTGTTGTCAAACCTTTAGATCCCAAGAAGATCACGGACATTGCTTTATCTTATATTAAGTGATGTTATTTTGCATAAGTGTAATACTCAAAAAGGTCACTCAGAAGCGGGGCTCTTTTTTAATTGGATAAGGTTATTCTATGATAGAATGAATTTTAATGTAAGTCGCAATGCACATTCATTTATTAACATCACTCTCTTTGCGCCATGAAAAAAGTCTCGAGAAAAACAGCCGCGTTCCTGATCATTATTGCCGGTGTTATGGCTGTTAATACGACGAAATTTGTCATTCAAACAGTCAGAAGAAATGGCGCGTTGCGGACCTTTGCTAAAACAAAAGGAAGCGACAACGCCCCTATAAAGGTCGTTGAGTTCATAGATTTTCAATGCCCTGCCTGCGCGCACGGGGCTGCCTATTTAAAGGGCAAGATCGATAAATATCCGGAAGCCATCCGGCTTGAAGTCAAGCATTATCCTCTGCAGATGCACCGGCATGGATATCAAAGCTCACGGTACGTGGAATGCGCGGCAAGGCAGGAAAAATTCTGGCCCTTTCAGGATTTATTGCTGGCCCGCCAAAGCAACTGGCAACGGCTTGTTGATGCGACTCCGGCTTTTGAGAAGATTGCGGAGGAGAGTCATCTTGACAAACAAAAGCTGAAAGCCTGTCTGGACCGTGACGTTGTCGATGGAATTATTAAACAAAATAAAGAGGAAGGGACGGCATTGGGGCTTCGCAGTACGCCGACCTATTTTGTGAATGGGGAAATGGTTGTCGGATCAAAATCTTTGGAAGAAAAAATCGAAAAACTGTTAAAAGACAATGGTTATTAATCTATTCGTTATCGTTAGAGTTATCATCGGCGGTGTTTTCGTGTTCTCGGGATTCGAAAAATTGATCAGCCCATACCAGAACTTTTTGTATGTGGTGCAGGGATATGAAATGTTCCCATCTTGGCTGGAGAATATGGCGGCGCATATTATGCCATGGTGTGAATTTTTTCTGGGGGTCTTTCTCTTGCTCGGCCTTTGGCTGAGATGGGTTTTACGGGCGGTCTTCATCATAACATTTATGTTTGTCCTGATCGTGGCCCAAGCGATCATTCGGAACCTTCCGATTGCTGAATGCGGGTGTTTTGGCGGTTTGATTTCGATCCCGTTGCCAGCGATTCTATCATTTGACACCATCATGCTGTTTGTGGTAAATTCCCTCATGGGGAAAGAAGAACGTACAAGGATTCTCAGTTTAGATCTTTACCTGTCCAATTAGGAGATGACCGACAGCTGGTTTTGAGTCTAAGGTATACAACGTGTGTCTGAGAAAACAAAAAAACGATGCGACTTGTATTTATATAAAATCAATTATTGTTGCTGGATTGATCATAATGGCCGTGTCCAGATCTGCATTTGGAAATCCTAAAATCAAGCAGCCCAATGTCAGCGGGCAGTTTTATGATGCGAACCCGCAGCGGTTGTCCTCGACGATCGATGGCTTTTTTGCCGAGGCTTCGATCACGCCTTCCCAAAGAAATATCAGTATCGTTATAGCTCCGCATGCCGGGTATGTTTATTCCGGCGGAGTGGCGGCCTATGGTTTTAAGGCTGCCAGCCGTAATCAATATAAGACAATCATTGTTATGGCTCCAAGTCATCATGTCGGTTTTGATGGCATCTCTATTTGGGATGAAGGAGGCTTTCAAACCCCGCTGGGGGTTGTGGATGTCGATGAAGAGTTCGCGAAGAAATTGATCGCTGCTCATGAAGATTTTTATTTTGAGCCAAGGGCATTTCAGGCCGAGCATGCCTTGGAAGTCGAAATTCCCTTCATTCAAAAAACATTTCAAGGCGTTAAAATCGTCCCGATTGTTATGGGGCAGCCCAGTTTTCAGCTCTTGGAAGATTTTGCGGCAGCACTTGAGAATATTATTGGTTCTCGTAAGGACGTGTTGTTGGTCGTGAGCACGGATTTGTCTCACTATCATGACGATAGCACCGCCCGCAATATGGACAGGCGCACCATAGAAGCCGTTAAGAATCTTAACATCGAACAGCTTTGGAAAGAATGCCAAATGCGCACGATGGAAATGTGCGGATTTGTGCCTGTCACGGCTGCTTTGTTGTATGCCAGAAAGAAAGGGTTAACGGATGTGGATGTTCTTCATTATGCGAATTCCGGCGATATCAGCGGGGACAGGGACCGAGTGGTTGGCTATACATCGATCGTTGTTTATGGGGATGGGAATAAGCAAGAAAATCCCGTTGCAGATGAAGAAGTCATGAATGGAATAAACAATCTTACCGTACAGCAAAAAAAGCGGCTTGTTGATATTGCGCGAAAGACAATTGAAGAATTTGTTAATAAGGGAAAGAAACTGGACTTTAAAGAGAACGATGCGCGTTTACTGGAAGAAGAAGGGGCTTTTGTAACGATCCATAGAAAAAGTTATTTGCGCGGATGCATAGGCAATATCATCGGAAATAAGCCGCTCTACTTGACGGTGCGTGATATGGCTGTCGCTGCCGCATCGCAGGATCCGCGCTTTCCGCCTGTCCAACCCGACGAGCTCAAAGAGATCGAGATTGAGATATCGGTTCTTTCCAAGCCAAGGGTCATCAAAGATGTCAGCGAAATCAAATTAGGGACACATGGTGTTATTGTCAGCCAAGGGCCTTGGCACCAGGGAGTATTTTTGCCTCAGGTTGCTACTGAAACCAAATGGTCAAAAGAAGAGTTCATGTCCCAGTTATGTTCCCAGAAAGCACATCTCCCAAGAGATGCATGGAAAGATCCAAAAACAAAGATTGAAATTTTTTCAGCTGACGTTTTTTCCGAAAAAGACATCCGTTGAAAATAACGCGACAACCCTTTTAGTTTTCCTACCCAAAAACCCTATCATTGGTCAAAAATTTCTGAAATATTAGTGGAAGTTCCCTAATTCGTTGTGTTACAATACGTTAAAAGCTCTAATATTAATATATTTTAATATATTCGGATTACTATATACTTTAAACTGAATAATAATGTTTAGAAATTTACTGACATTCCTCTGTATTTTGTTGGCATTGATAATGTTGTGGACACCTGCCTCTGCAAATATCTTGTCTTTTATATCCGGCCAAGAGCAACAGTCCAGTCTGGACCCAAATAATGAGAAACAAGTTAGCACTTATAACGAACAAGCAATTCAGTTGTTTGAACAGGGACGGTTTGAGGAAGCCCAGGATTTTTGGGAAAAAGCCCTGGAGATTTTGGAGCGTCCTGGCGCTTTTGGCCAGGAGTATCCAGAATTGACAGGTTCCGTTGAATCTGAAGATGTTCTTCTTCTTGAAAGTGGAGGGGAGTTAGATAATGATCGTGTCAGCCAATTATATGACACTGCGGTTTCTATGTTTAAGAAGGAGAAATATGTTGCGTCCAAGAAAATTTTTGAGCGGATTGAGGCCACGATACCCGATTATAAGGCTACGCGCAACTACCTGATTATTCTTGACCACAAGATCAGGAGGGCACAGCAGAATTTAAGCGAAAAGAGTTTTGAGAAAAATGCCATTGCTCGCCGTGAAGAAAGAGCGGAATGGGGGCGTATTCTTGAGGAAAGCCGCATGGAGCTGGAAAATAAGCTGGCTGAACAGGCGGAACCGCTTTATCAAGAGGCGGTTGAATATTATAAATCAAGAGAATTCCAGCTGGCGAAGGACTACTTTATGGAGGTCAACAACATTCTTCCGCAGTATAAAGATACGGACAAGTATCTTTCCCGGATCGACAGAGATATCAAAGAGGAAGAAAAGCTGTTGATGGAGAGTAAACGGAAAAGAGAGCTTTTGGCGCGAAAAAAAGAAAAAGAAGAATGGAAACGCATCCTCCAGGAAAGCGAGCAGGAACTCCAGAAGAAACTTATTCAACAGGTTGATGCTGTCTATCAAGAAGCGCAGTATTACTATAAAAAACGCGAATTTGAACTGGCAAAAGAGCGTTTTGAAGAGGCGCAACTCATTGTCCCTAATTATAAATCCACCCTACAGTATTTAGGCCGCATTGACCGTGATCTGCAGGAAGAGATCCGGCTTCGCCAAGAACAACGCGCGCGCGGGTTGGAAAGAGAAAAGAGGGAACAGGAATTAGCCAGAAGGCGCCAAGAAGAACGCCTGGAAGAATTGCGCGAGGCCAAAGAAAACCAACGGCTTGCGCAGTTTGAAATGGAAGTGGCTCAACGCCGAAAAGAACGCCAAGAGTGGTTAAAGACGCTTGAAGAAAGCGAGAAAGAACGGCAGAAGAGACTAGAGGAACAGGCGCAATATATATATCAAGAAGCCATTAAGTATTATAAGCAAAGGCATTTTGAGCAAGCGAAAGAGGATTTCCTGGAAGTTCAGCGGATTTATCCCAATTACAAATCGACGGGGAATTATTTGGCGCGCATTGACCGGGATATCGAAGGAGAGCAAAAACAACGGATGGAAGAACGGCAGCGGCTTTTTCAGTTGAAACTGAGGGAAAAGAAATTATTTGAACAAAAGAAATGGGAAGAAGACCAGAAGATCCGCGCTGCCGAAGAGCAAGATCGGATGAGAGAATTCCAGGAAAAGGCCCTTGCCCGCGAAAAACAACGCAAAGAATGGGAGCGCATCCTGCAAGAAAATGAAAAAGAACGGCAAAAGAAGCTGGAAGAAGAAGCGGAGTTTATTTACCAGGAAGCCCTGAAATCTTATCAAGTCAAACGGTTTGAAGAGGCCAAGGCCGCCTTTCTTGAAGTTGAACAAGTCGTTCCTGGCTATAAGCTGACAAAAAAGTATTTGGCGGGTATAGATAATGATATATGGAACATAGAACAGGAGCGCCGGAGAGTGGCCAGAGAAGAGTCTGTTCAACGCAAACAAGGGGAGATGTTAAAAATCGAACAGGAAGAAAAACGGCAAATGGCGCTATTTAAGGCGAGGGAGAAAAAGGACCTAGAAAGAAAAGAAGCTCAAGCGGAGGCTGTTTATCAGTTTGCCGAATCGTTGTATAAGCGCGGCGATTACGAGCAAGCAAAAAACAAGTTTCTTGAAGTTGAACAAATCCTGGCCGGATATAAATCAACGCCGAAATACTTGAATCGAATCGATCAGGATATTCAAAATGCGGAAGAACAGCGTCTGAAGGATCAGCGGCTTGCGTTTGAGCAGCAGATCCGGCAACAGAGGTTGTCGCAAAAGCTCGAAGAGGAACGTGTCGAACGTTTGCGGGCGGCTGAAGAAGAGCAGAAAATCCTCAAGTTGAGGGAAGAAGCGCTGTTACGGGAACAGGAACGCAAGGCATGGGAGCGAACAATCAAGGATATTGAGAAGGAACATCGGAAACGGCTGCAACAACAAGCAGATTCCGTTTATGAAGAGGCCATGCGTTATTACAAAGCCGGCTGGCTTGAGCAGGCCAAAGAAACTTTAGAGGAAGTAGAAGTCATGTGGCCGGGATATAAATCAACCGCAAAATATCTTGCGAAAATCGATTCAGAAATAAGAAAGAATCGAAGGCTTCGTCAAGAGAATGAAGAAGAGATTGTCAAAAGGCAGCAATGGCAGGAAGAACTGGCCAGAGAGAAGAGGGATACGCTGCAACAGAGCCGACAAAAGGCCGAAGAGCAGGAACGTCTGACGAAGTTGAAAGTGGAAACGTTAGCGCGAAAAGAAGAGAAGGAACGGTTGAAGGAATCGATGGATCGGATTGAAAGGGAATACGAGAAACAGGCAAATCGGAAGGCGGAATCATTATATCGCGAGGCTCTCAAATATTATAAAGATAAAGATTTCGAGAAAGCGAAGGTCGCATTCATCGATGTTGAAAGAACGTCTCCCGGTTATAAATCAGCGTCAAAATATCTTTCACGGATTGATGAGGATATCAGAAGCGAAAGACTCACAATGGAGCGAGATAACGTGCAAAGCCGCGGGAGGTATATGGAAACACCGGAAACCTATGCGCTTGAAAGAAACGGGTCAAAAGTTGTTCAGAAAGCATCGCAGGAACGTCAGGAACAATTTTTGGAGGAAGCGGAAGCAAAGTACCGCGAAGCGCTCGCTTTGTATAAAGCCAAAGAGTTTATTCGGGCAAAGCTGAAATTTATTGAGGTTGAATCCCTTTATCCGGGATATAAGAAAACGCTCAATTATCTTGGACGGATTGATGAGGACATCAGTGAGAACCAGAAAATGTGGATAGAGGATCAACCGCGCGGAATGTCTGAGGGCCAAGAATTGGATGTCTTAACGAGCAAGCTGGAAATTGTTGAACAGGCATTGTTGCAGGCGGAAGGCCGCTCTCAGGGGTTTGTGCCACAGAAGACCAAACGTCTTTTAGTTAAGAGACAAGAAGATGGACAAACGGCAGATTGGGAAAAACAGATCCAAGAGCGCCGCGAAGAATTGAGGGCTGAGCGCCGAAGATTTCAGCAGGAATACGAAAGACAATTCCAGCAATTATACTCCAGGGCCGTTACATTATATCGAAATCAGTCCTATGAAGAAGCAAAGGCGTTGTTTTTACAGATTGAACAGATGAAACCCGGATACAAAAAGGCTGCATCCTACCTCAAGAAGGCTGAAGCGTACATGCGCAAGGGTTTGCAGAAGAAAAGTCACAACAATGTTGTCTATCAGCCGCAGGAGATCAAACCGCGCAAAGCCATTGTCGAGGATGCCTTAGACATATTTGAATAAAAGCTTTAGCTCAATGGTTGTGTCAAGCGTCTCTTCTTTTTAAGATGATTCTCATCAAAAAGGCACAGGAAATATCGGCCGTCATGCGCGTGTCTATTTTTAGTTTCCGTTTTTTATAGATTATTGAAACTCAAAGGAACACGATGCGTATTATAAAAATTATTGTTTTGACCATGTTGGCGATTGTGGCCTTGTTTTTTATGGGGATTTACGTTTTTCTTAAGACGGTGGATATCAACCGTTTTAAGGCGCAAATTACTGGGAAGATCAGTAGTGCCATTAACCGCCCTGTTAACGTGCGGCATGTTTCTTTCAGCTTTTCGATTGTCCGTGGGATCACATTGGGTATCAGCGGCTTGTCTGTCATGGACCATCCCGATTTCTCAAGTGACCCCATGCTTGTCATCGATACCGCCCGCCTGGATCTTGATATCCTGTCCTTTCTATTAAGACGCCAAATTTTAGCCTCAGGCATCGAATTAGATTCGTTAAGGATTAACCTTATCCGCAATAGTAAGGGCGTGCTTAACTTCCAAGAACTTGGTCAAAAGGGAAATAATAAGTCGGTGGATGACGAGGTCGCGCCTTTGTCTTTGGCAGAAGATATCGTCAAAGATGTTGTGAATGAAAAATCAAGGGATTTTGGTTTTGATGAGGTTTTGATCAGGTCAATACACGTGCGAGACGGGACTTTTTCCTTTTCGGATTATACGACCAATCCTTCCGTCAAGATCCCGATCAAGGAGGTCGATTTTCAAATCTCGAATTTCTCCTTTGACGTGCCGTTCCCGTTTAAGCTCAGCGCCTCATTATTCAGTGACCGGAAGAATATCAGTCTTGGCAGTTTGGCGCTGATAAACGCCCAAAACCGGCAGTTGCGGATCGATGACCTTAAAACACAAATAGATCTGGCAAGTTTTTCAATGAACGATCTTTATGAAGGGATACCGGCATTGCAGGAGATCGGCCTTCAGGGCAGGATCGATGGCACATTGGTCTTGGACGTTCATCAAATGATTGTAAGCCAGGACGGGCTGCTGGTCCTTTCATCTGAAGGCCGCCTGACGGATCTGAACGTGCCATTGAAGAACTCTCCCGTTCCCATTGAGGGATTGGATATGCGCTATTCGCTGACGGAATCCGATATGGAAGTTGTTGAGTTGACGATGCCTGTGGCATCCGGAGAGATCAAAGTTGCGGGCAAGCTTATTGAATATCTCTCTGACCGTAAATTCTCAGCGGATTTGACCATAACAAACGCTCAGCTAAATGAACTTGCCGGGAGGATAGGCCTTCCGGTAAAACTCGATGGGCAGCTTTTTGCCAAATACAAATTAAATGGACTTGGCATAGACCGGCAAGCCCTGCAATCGTTTTTGTCAGGAGAAGGGACGGTTGAAATCAAAAACGGCCGAATCGTTGACATGAATCTGTTGAAACTTATGTTGAGCAAGATTTCATTTATTCCAGATCTGGTTAGTCAGATTGAATCCAATTTACCGGAAAAGTACAAAGAGAAACTGCAAGTTAAGGATACGATTCTTAAAAAAGCGGAAATGGACACAAAAATCCATGAAGGGCTCTTAAGGATCAATAGGGCAGAATTGAATGCCGATGGATTTTTATTGGCGGCAAATGGCGATATAGATTTCGATCAGAATCTCCGCTTAAATGCAGATTTTTATATACCTTCTGATCTGTCCTCCAGCATGGTCGCGGTTTCAAAAGAGCTGAAATATTTCTTTGATGAGAAACAACAGATCCATATCCCATTAAAGCCTTTCAATGGCAAAGCAGCCCAATTCCGAACGTACCCTGATATTGAAGACTTGGGTAAGAAAGTCATCAGTAATCGGGGCAAAGAAGAGCTTAAAAAGGTTATCTTTAAAGCTCTTGATTTGGATGATGATAAACCGCAAGAGGCAACTTCAATTGGCGCTGAATCGCCGACTCAAGCTACGGAAGATGTAAAAGAAAAACCTGCACAAGAAAGTGAACCCAGTCCCGAAGAGAAAATGATTGATAATATTTTTGATATGATCCCAATTTTCAAATAAAATCCGCAATATCTATCAAGGCGCACCCGAAAAATTTCAATTGTACCAGAGTATCATTCGGGTTTTCCCCAAATTGCGGCGGAATCTTGATCTTAAGAAATACCCCGGCCCATTAAGAAATCCATAGATTTTAAAATAAAACTCGATATAATTAATCCATCGTGATGGACATATCTAAAGTGACCGATTACTTATACATGGGCTCCAGGGTTGGGAAAGAGCATGCCGATGAATTGAAGGGGCTTAATTTTAATTTGATCATTTCTATGATTGGGCAAATGCCCCCCGATGAAATCTATACCCTCCCTCCCTTTACGACATTATGGATTAAAACCTATGATACATTTCTGACTCCCATCTCGGTTAAAAAACTGCTGGTGGGGGTTGAAGCCGCCTTGCCGATCATTCAAAACAAAGGCAAGGTCTTGGTTTTTTGCCTGCAAGGCAGGCGCCGAAGCATTGCGATGGCCGCCGCCATTCTTATCAGCATGGGACATACCAGCGAGCAGGCCATCGCCTTATTGACCACGGCCCGCAAGGTCGCTGATCCCAGAAGGTGGTATATCCGAACTCAAATCAAGGCCTTTGAAAAATATTGGGGGAAAAGATAATGGTTATGGAAAAGAAAATAAAAAATATCCGCATCATTATTAATCCCGCCTCCGGAAAAGGAGAATCCATCTTACCTATTATCAATGCGTCCCTGAAAGAAGCCGGCATCAAAT
>JAFGFL010000074.1 GCA_016931055.1 Candidatus Omnitrophota bacterium
ACGGCCTAGTTGCTGAATCGTTCGATCAAATCCGCGGCAGCGCCGCAGGCAATGCGGCTATTATGTTACGGATGATTGGCGGGCTTCAAACTATCGCCAGTCTGACGGTCAGTCCGACTCGAAGAAGAGCGCTTAGCGAACAAGTGCAATGGATCTCCGAATTAGCCGAACGCACCATTGAATCTCCGTATGACCGGGCGCGGCTTGATAGCCGGATAGTGCGTGCGCGCGAAGAGTTCGAAAAGAAAAATAGAGCGAATGACAACGCGGATATATAAGAATGCCTAGTTTGATATTGAAAAAAGGAGGGAGAGACATGGCAGATAAGAATAAATTATTGCAGTCAGGCGGCGGATATATAAAGCCATTGATCATTGCGGTGATAGTTATCGCGATCGCGTGGTTAATTGGTAAAGGCGTTTTAACGCTCATTTCGTCTGTAAAACAAATGTAATGGTTTTTAATCTTATGGTGCGGAATCAGGAGGAGAGGCGATGACTTGGAAATGGGTTGTTATTGTAACAGTCTTGATAATATTAATTGTTTTTACGGCACAGAATTATCAGCCGGTGCAGATAAGATTTCTTGCGTGGTCATTTAAAAGTAGCTCTGCTGTTACGATTTTTATTAGCTTGGTGATTGGTTTCTTAATCGGCTTACTGATGCATGTGCGTAAAGACTAAGAAAGAGCCGCAGAATATGGTGCTATGTTAGTGTTAAGTGTTTCGAAGAGTAGCTTCGATAAAAAAGTAAAGAGAGGTTTAAAACCATGAACGATTATCTGTTTTCAGGCATTTTAATAGCCGCTAGCTTTACTGCCGGGTGGGTACTTTATTTTTTTGTTTCATTTTTCCTTAAACGGCGTGACGGTTATTTTAAAGGACTTAAGGCCGATTTAAGGCGTATTAAAAGTCCGTTACGTTTTTTAATCCCTGCTTTGTGTGTCTCGGTGATTATCCCTTTTTTACGGTTACCGGAAAAGGCGAGCGGCTTTATCGGCCATTTTATTCAAATCCTGCTTATTGCATTATTCGGGTGGGTTGTCGTAAAGGTTGTTGGTATTGCCCGCGATGCACTTATGAACCATTATGATATTAATGCCCGGGACAATGTGTATGCCCGCAGCATGCATACACAAATACGCTTAATCGTAAACATCATAGTTGTGGCTATTATTTTGTTAACTGTTTCTTTTATTTTGATGAGTTTTGCAGAAATCAGGCAAATCGGGGTAAGCATTTTGGCTTCAGCAGGAATAATGGGAATAGTTATAGGTTTTGCTGCGCAGAAAACACTTGGGAATCTCATTGCCGGTATTCAGATAGCCATCGCTCAGCCAATCCGGTTGGACGATGTGGTCATTATTGAGAATGAATGGGGGTGGATTGAGGAAATTACCCTTACTTTTGTAGTAGTGCGCATCTGGGACCTAAGGCGCTTAGTAGTTCCAATATCATATTTTCTGGAAAAACCGTTTCAGAATTGGACACGTACTTCAGCAGATTTGCTGGGGACTGTTTTTATCTACACCGATTACACCGTGCCAGTGAAAGAAGTACGTAATGAATTAACACGTATTCTGGAAAACAATTCAAAATGGGATAAAAAGGTTAATGTGTTGCAGGTTACTAATGCTACTGATAAAACAGTTGAACTCCGAGCGTTGATGAGCGCAGCAGATTCTCCTACGGCCTGGGATTTACGCTGCGAAGTCAGGGAAAATCTTCTTGAGTTTTTGCAACAACGCTTTCCAGAATGTTTACCGCGGGTACGCATTGAAATGAATGACGGGTCATTAAGTTGATGCGGCAGCGGTTGTATAATAAATTTGCAGAATAAAATTGGTGGGAATAAAGAGAGAAGAAAGTTGCAAGGGAAGGGGAATTAGATAGCCAGGTAGAAGAGGGCGATAAGAAAATAATTCAAAGAAATATCGCGTAGTAGGGTAAGAATTACAATTTGACTCAAGTAGCGCATTTATTAAAGGTTCATCGGCAGACAATCTATTATTGGATAAAAAAGAACTGGGTGAAGCTGAGGCGCGGCTACCGTAATTATCCTGTTTTTACAGTTTCAGACATTGAAAATCTGATGAAGCGGAGAAACACAATAAAATCTGAATAAAAAGGCATCAAAAGCACGTTTTAGTCGTATACATTCATCTACTAGACAGTTTTAGACACTTAGATGCGATATCTTAAGGCATTAATATGAAAGAAGTTAAGAAAAAGGTTTTCCTTCGCAGTTTCGGATGGCCGTTGGTGTAAGTACCGCGATATAATTTTAGGCATTCTAAAGGGGTTAAGTGATTCGGAGTGAGGAAGTTGCAGCATAGTCGATTAACACGATACAATTTGTCAGCAATGCACTATAATAGGAAACAGTGTTACATAAAGGAAATGGTAGAAAAATAAAGAATTTAATGGTAGGTTGAGATCATCTGTATTTTTTCTGGTGGTAATTAATACCAGCTCTGGTATGAGTAAGTGTCTGACGTCATAATGACGGATATGCTGTTTTCGTTTCGGGGATAAGATTAAATATGGAAAAGAAATTTACTTTAACATCCATGCAATCCCTTTCCATGGGGTTTGCTTTTTTCATTTTGGCTGGCGCGCTATTGCTGATGCTTCCGGTTTCTATCGCAGGGGAGAAGTCTATTTCCTTTGTCGATGCTCTTTTTACCGCAACGTCTGCCGTTTCAACGACAGGTCTTGTTGTTGTCGATACCGGAAGTTTTTTCTCGAGATTCGGCCAGACCATAATTCTTATTTTGTTTCAGGTGGGTGGGCTGGGATATATGATTTTTATCGGATTGCTTCTGGCTGGATTGAAAAAACGTCTCTCCATGGGAAACGTCGAATTGTTGCATGAGTCGATCGGCAGGCCGTCTGCCGAAGATTTGATGAAGTTCTCGAAGAAGATAATTATCTTTACCGTGTTCTTCGAGGCCTTGGGTGCCTTACTGTTCACTTGCTATTGGATAAAGTTTTTTCCTCTGCCCGAAGCCCTTTATACGAGTTTATTTCATTCCATTTCGGCCTTTTGCACCGCTGGATTCGGTTTATATTCCGACAGTCTTACGGCATACCGTGACAGCTTATTTTTCAATTGCTCGGTATTGCTTATATGTTTCGCTGGGAGCGTCGGTTTTTTTGTCCTGAATGATGTTTACCATTTCGGAAAACATATCATTTTCGGGAAGCATCCGCGCGGATTCTCGGCGCATACGAAATTGGCTGTCTCGGTTATGGCGTTCCTTATTTTGGCCGGAATTGGCATCATTTATTTTTGGGGAGGGCATGCAGTCGGATTGACGGTTAAAGAGCGGATTATGTACTCGTCATTTCAAATCATCTCGGCCTCGACGACCACTGGTTTTAATACTATCGATATTGGGACACTGAGTAATGCGGCGCTATGGCTGATCGTCATTTTGATGTTTGTTGGAGCTTGTCCGGGCGGAACGGCTGGGGGAATCAAGACAACAACGTTTGGCTTGGTTGGGGTGTCGGTTTATTCTCTTTTAAGGGGCAGGGATAATGTGAACGTTTTTTACCGCAGAGTACCGGCGGACGTAATCATGAGGTCGTACGCAATCTTGATGATCGTGTTGATCTGGGTAGCTGTCGCGATGGCGATATTGATCGTTACCGAAAGTAGCGCATCGTTTCAGGCCATACTATTCGAGATAACCTCGGCCGTAGGAACGGTGGGGTTATCCGCAGGTATTACATCATCGCTAAGCACAGCTGGGAAAATCGTAATCATTCTTACGATGTTCTTGGGTCGTGTTGGGCCTATTGCTATCGGATATTCGCTGATTGGTAAACCGCGGCCTGTAAATTATACTTATTCAAAAGCACAAATTCTAGTTGGTTAACAGGAGGTCTATATATGGAACAATTTATGGTTATTGGTCTTGGGAATTTTGGTTTTAATGTTGCTTGTGCTTTGTCTAAAGCAGGCAAACAGGTTATCGCTGTTGATGCGAATGGCAGGAGGGTGGAAGAGATCAGCGATAAAGTAAGAAAAGCAGTTACCGCTGATGTGCGTGACAAGAAAGCTATTTCTGAACTGATTTCTTCTAACAAAATAGATGTTGCGATCGTGTCCTTGGGCAATAGTTTTGAGGCAAGTATTTTGGTGACGATATACCTGAAAGAAATGAATGTTGGAAAAATAATCGCCAAGGCCTCAAATGAAGATCAATGGACAGCGTTGCATGCCATTGGAGCCAGCGAAGTAATTTTCCCGGAACAGGAAGTGGCAGATAAACTTGCGTTGCGGTTGGTGAAACCGAATTTTATCGATTATATCCCAATGGCCGAAGACTATGGCATCATGGAGGTTGCGGTTCCTGATGAATTCGTCGGCAAGACGCTGATGGAGTTGCAGTTGAGAAATAGATTCGACGTGGAGATCATAGCCATAAAGAATGTTTTAACTAACAATCTCGTTATGATCCCGAAAGCGGATTACAAATTTGAACTTGATACGGTGATGGTCATTGTGGGCAGAAATGAAGATATCGAAAGAGTCAGAAGCAAATAAGACAAATTGTCTCACGACAAACTTTATATTACTGGATAAAGAAAGGCTGGGTTAAGCCCTGGCGTGATTGTAGACGGTATCCTGTTTTTACAGTTTTTGACATAGAGATAATTATTAAATGGCGCAACATGATAAAATTGAGCAAAGAACCGTATGTTAGTAGGGATGTCGAAGATTTTCTATAATACTTTGATTTATAACGAGATAACTCAAAAATAACAAATTTTGTTTTACAGTTTTTGACACCCCTTGATAAAAAGAAAAAATCGACGTAATATTCTGTAATGGATAATGTTATGACAAAAAAGGTATTTATAAAAACTCTGGGCTGTCAGATGAATGAATACGACACGGAATTGGTGCGGGCGATTCTGACGAAGGCGGATTTTGGGTTTGTTGAGGATGAAGACAAGGCGGACATCGTGCTCTTGAACACCTGTTCTGTCCGCGAAAACGCCCACCGGAAAGTGTACGGCCATATTCATTCCCTTAAACACAGGCGCAACGGCAATCCGGTCATGATCGGCATCCTGGGTTGTATGGCGACGGGGCTGCGGGAGGACCTCTTGAACAACCGGCATTTGGGGATTGATTTTATCGCTGGGCCGGATTCGTATAAGCGGCTGCCGGAGTTGATAGAAAAATGTTGTTCCAAAGAGGTAGAGGCGACCGGCCGGTCGCCCGTACAAAAACCGTTTGATGTGACATTATCCGAATTTGAAACATATTCGGATGTCTATCCGTCGCGGGAACAGGGAATAAATGCCTGGATCGCCATCATGCGCGGGTGCGATAATTTCTGCACGTTCTGTGTCGTTCCTTACACAAGGGGAAGGGAGCGCAGCCGGTCGCCGGAAAATGTTCTGAAGGAGACCCGCCGGCTGGTCAAAGACAGATTCAAACAAGTCACGCTTCTGGGCCAGAACGTCAATTCTTACAAACATGAAGGTTCGGACTTTGCCGATCTTATCGAGGTAGTAGCGAATATCGAAGGGATCAAACGCGTCCGCTTTATGTCGCCGCACCCGAAGGACTTCCCCGGGAAACTGCTGGACGTGATGGCGGACAATCCCAAAATATGCAAGCATATCCACCTGCCGCTGCAGGCGGGCAACGACCGCATCCTCAATTTGATGAACCGGACCTACACGCAGGCCGAATTCCTCAAACTGGTTGATAAGTTTCGGGCAAAATGCCCGCAGATCTCGTTGACAACCGACATCATTGTCGGGTTCCCATCGGAAACAGACACGGAATTCGAAGACACGGTCCGCGTCATGGAAAAGGTCGGGTTTGATGCGGCGTTCATTTTCAAATACTCACAGCGCAAAGGCACCATTGCCGCGCGCAAATACCCGGATGATGTCCCTGGAGAGAAGAAGACCGAACGCATTGTCCGGCTCAACCAACTGCAAAAGGAAATCTCCCGCAGGAAGAACCGGGCGCTCATCGGCAGTGTCCAGGAAGTGCTCATTGAGAGCGCAAGCACGACCGGCTCACCCGGCAGTTATTACGGCCGTTCGGACGGCAATAAAACGGTCATCGTCGCCCCCGGGGATTATGCTGTCGGCGACTTGATCCAAGCCACAGTCACCGACGCTTCACCTAATGATCTGAAGGCAGAAATCGCTCAACCCAAGGAATAATAAGGTTGCATTTTAAGCTAAAATAGTGTATAAAATTGGTTCAATACGAATAGATCTATACTTTGGGTATTCGAAACGTAAAATCCAAAAATCAAATACTACAAAATCCGAAATAAATCCAAAATCCTAAATCCAAGTAACTGTATTGTTTAGGATTTTGAAATTGGGATTTATTTGGTAGTATTGGTAATATTTGGATTTTGTATTTTCAATTTATTACTGGGATATTCCGCATGTTAACCGCCAAACACATAAGTGCGAAGGACCTTTTCGAAAGCCTGCGCAACATCAAGGTCGGGGGGACGGTGTGCCATTTCTCCCTGAAAAAATGCGAGGAATTCGCGCCCATCATCAATGAGATCAATGAGCTCAAGGAAAAAAAGAACGCCATTATCCTTGCCCATTCTTACGTCAGCCCCGAGATCATTTACGGCGTCGGCGATTATGTCGGCGACTCGTATGCCTTAAGCAAGATCGCTTTGGAGACCAAGGCCAGCACCATTGTGTTCTCGGCCGTCCGGTTCATGGGGGAGACCGCAAAGATCCTGAACCCCGAGAAAGACGTCCTTCTTCCGGCCACGCTTGGCGGCTGCACCTTGGCCGATGCCATTGACGCCAATCAGGTGCGCGAATTACGCAAAAAGTTCCCCGGCTACACGTTCGTGTGCTATATCAACACGACAGCCGAAGTCAAGGCCGAATGCGATGTCTGCGTCACCTCATCTAACGTGTCCATGGTCGTCGCGAACATCCCCAATGACAAGATCTATTTCCTTCCCGACAAAATGATGGGGCAAAACCTGATCGCGGAGATGCGGCGCCGCGGGATCAATAAAGACATCCAATATTACAACGGGACATGCACGGTGCACGTGGAATATACGCTGGACCAGGTTTTCCGCATCCGGACGGAATACCCGAACGTCAAGGTCGTCAGCCACCCGGAATGCAGGCCGGAAGTCTGCGAACATTCCGATTTTGTCGGAAGCACGGCACAGATGCTCAATTTCATGATGGAAACCGCCTCGAAACAATTCCTGATGCTGACGGAATGCGGATTGTCCGCGCGGCTTGAGAAGGAGTTCCCGGACAAGACCCTTGTCGGGACATGCACGCTATGTCCCTACATGAAATCCAATACCTTAAAAGACATCTTACGCGTCCTGAAGGCACCGGAGCCCAAAGACTATGTGCACGTGAATCCCGCGGTCATCAAGAACGCCAAAAAATGTATCGAAGCCATGTTTCGATACACGCAAGCCTAACAATCAAACACCATGACTGAACAGAATATCGATTACTTTGAAACGCAATATATTACGTTCTGCGAGCCGCCGGATGAATTGGTCCTCAAAAGCGGAGAGAAGCTGGGCCCCATCACGCTTGCCTATGAAACTTACGGCAAACTGAACAAGGACAAATCCAACGCGATCATGATCTACCACGCCTTGAGCGGGGATGCCCATGCCGCCGGCTACCACAAGGGGACAAAGAAACCCGGCTGGTGGATCAATATGATCGGCCCGGGCAAGGCCTTTGACACAGATAAATATTTTGTCATTTGCTCAAACATTTTGGGAAGCTGCATGGGAACAACAGGCCCGTCATCGATCAATCCAAAAACGAACCAGCCGTACGGCCTGAGTTTTCCGGTGGTGACCATCGAAGACATGGTTGCCGCGCAAAAATATCTGCTTGATCATTTAGGAATAAAAAAGTTGCTTTGCGGCGCCGGCGGATCAATGGGAGGGTCGCAGGCCCTGAGATGGGCTGTCGAATATCCGGACTATATTCATTCCGTTATCTCCATCGCAACGAATACGCGTCACAGCGCGCAACAAATCGCGCTGCAGGAAGTCGCGCGCCAGGCGATCATGTCCGATCCGGACTGGCAGGAAGGAAATTACTACGGCAAATCCATTCCCGCGCGCGGCTTGGCGCTGGCGCGCATGATCGGCCATATCACCTACATGAGCGAGACCTCGATGGAAGAGAAATTCGGGAGAAAACTGATCAGCAAAGAACGGCTGGGCTATGATTTCTCCACCGACTTTGAGGTGGAAAGTTACCTCAAATACCGCGGCGACAGTTTCGTTCAAAGGTTCGACGCGAATTCTTATTTATATATTTCAAAGGCGCTGGATTACTTTGACCTGGCCGAGGACGGAAAATTGAAAGACGCCTTTGCGCCGGCCAAGGCCCACTTCTTGATCGTGTCCTTTTCTTCCGATTGGCTGTATCCGTCGCACCAGTCCAAGTCCATGGTCAAGGCTTTGAAGGCCAACGACCTGGACGTTTCCGACATCGAGATCAGCAGCACGTACGGCCATGACGCGTTCTTGGTGGGAGTGGAAGGCCTGTCGGAAATCATCCGGCACTTTTTAACCAGAATGAGCAAGACATACGCCCATGCCAGAAAATAAAAACAAAACACAGATATCCCGCTTGGATCATAAACTGATCGTTGATTTTGTTGATCTGAACTCCAAAGTGCTCGATCTGGGCTGCGGAGACGGCACGCTGCTGTCCCTTTTGATCGACCGAAAAAATTGCCATGGAACCGGCATTGAGATCGACGAAAAGGCGATCTATAAATGTGTCGCCAACGGCCTGACCGTGTCGCACGGCGACATTGATTCCGGCTTGATGGACTTTTCGAACAAAAGGTTCGATTATGTGATCCTTAATGAAAGCCTGCAGCAGGTCTTAAATCCCCGCCGCGTGATCCTGGAAGCCCTCCGGGTCGGGAAGAAAGTCATCGTCGGGATCCCAAACTTCTGCCACTCGCGGGCGCGGTTCCAGCTCTTTTTCATGGGCAGGGTGCCGGTCACCAAAGAACTTCCCTATCAATGGTATGACACCCCGAACTTGCGATTCTTAAGCCTCAAGGATTTCCGTTGCTTCTGCAGGGAGAACGGGATCACCATCCTCAAAGAAATCGGCATTATGGGCATGAAAAAAGTCTTTTTCTGGCCCAATCTGTTCTCGAATGTCGGGATTTACTTGTTAGAGAAATAAATGGTTGTTTGGAGAAACCAGAAACCAGTAACCAGATGCCGAAATGGTGGCGATTTTCCCTTATCAAATCTGGTTTCTGGCAACTGGTTACTGGTTACACTCGGAAAACAATCTGAAAGGAGTTCAACATGCCTTACATCAACCTCAAACTCGTCGGCACGTTGACCAAAGCGCAAAAGCAGGAAATCGCCAAACAGTTTTCAAAGACGCTGGAGGACGTCGCGCATAAGCCGAAGGAATACCTTTATCTCGTCATTGACGAAATCCCCGGCTCGAACTGGGCGCATGGGGATAAGTTTTTTGGATAATTACAAATTGTTTAAAGATTACGATGGCTCCCATCACAATATGGTTTTTTCCCGCTTCGCTTGCATCCGCACCAGGCAATGGTTCTTTTCTGCTTGACCGAAACCAAGATCGGCGCGAATTCCGTGCCTTTATGTGACCCGTTACAATAGGGCTGGGTGCCCGATTTCCCGCAAGCGCACCACTCGTATTCGCCGGGTTCGACGTCCATAACATAAGGCCCCTTTTGGGGCATTTCCGGTTCGGACATATTCAATCCTCCAGCTTAAGGTTAATGACATTCATTATTTTAAACACCTAAAAACTTTGTGTCAATTTATTATCATAACCTCAAGTTTTAGTGTAAAATGTCCCGTAGCATGAAATCCAAATACCAATATATCATCATCGGTTCCGGAATTATCGGTTTAGCGATCGCCCGCGCGATCAAGCAGATCCGGCTTGCCGCCAATATCCTTGTCATCGACAAGGAAAACGAGGAAGCCGCCCACGCCTCCAGCCGCAACAGCGGCGTCCTGCATGCCGGGTTCTACTATTCCGCCGACAGTTTCAAGGCCAAATTCACCGTCGAAGGGAACAAGGCGCTCAAGGAATATTGCGGACATAAGGGCCTTGCCGTTAACGACTGCGGCAAGCTTGTCGTTGCCCAGAACGAGGAAGAGCTAGATCAGTTGTATGAATTGGAGAGAAGGGGGATGGCCAACGGCTCAAACGTAGAAATTATCGATGAGAAACAGGCCCTTCAATATGAACCCAACGTAAGGACATATAAAAAAGCCCTTTATTCCCCGGACACCGCGAGTGTCGATCCCAAACATGTTTGCTCGGCCATCAAGAAAGATCTTCAGGACATGGGGGTCAACTTCTCTTTCCAAACAAAATATATTGGAAAGAGGGAAGGCGGCATAAAAACTACGAAAGGGGATTTCCAGGCCAATAAGATCATCAACTGCGCCGGCTTATATGCCGATAAAATCGCGCAGGATTTCGGCTTCGGACAAAAATACACCGTGATCCCGTTTAAGGGAATCTACCTGAAGTACACAAAAAACAAAACAGATGTCAAGATCAACATCTATCCGGTCCCCAATCTCAAAAATCCGTTTTTGGGGGTCCATTTCACAAAGACAGTCACGGGTGAGATCAAAATCGGGCCGACCGCCATACCGGCATTCTGGCGGGAAAATTATGGTTATTCCAGCAATTTCAAATTCGGGGAGCTTTTCGATATTATAAGTCAAGAGGCCCGACTTTTCCTGACGAATGCCTTCGGATTCCGCGACCTTGCTGTTGAGGAAATCAAGAAATATAACAAGAAATACTTCATCGGCTTGGCGCAAAAGATGGTCCGTGGCATCGACCCAAAAGGCTTCACAGAATTCACTGAGCCCGGCATCAGGGCCCAGTTACTGGATAAGAAGAGCCTCTTGCTTGTACAGGACTTTGTCATAGAAGGGGACACGCACAGCACACATATCCTTAATGGCGTGTCACCCGCCTTCACTTGTTCTTTCCCGTTTGCCGAGTTCATCACCTCAGATTATATCCTTGGAGAGTTATAAAACGCTTGATTTTTCAACCGATTTAGTCTAAATTTATATAAGTCAATTTTAAGAGTATTTTTAGAATTTTTAGATTAAAGTATAAATGAAAAAATTATTTATTTAAGGAGATATCAATGAGCACAAAAGTGACCATTCAAAGCACACCAAATCCAAATGCGCTGAAATTTGTCTTAGATGTCCCTGTAAAATCAGAAGGCAATTGCACGTATACCAGCGCGGATAAGTGCGGGGCTAATGCACTTGCGAAGGCGATATTTGGCTTAAGTAAGGCTATCCGCGAGGTCTATTTTTATGGCAATTATATCACCATCACACAGAACGGTTCTGTCGGCTGGAACACGATCAAAAGAATGATTGAGTCCACCATCGTTGAGAAAATCAAGGACCATAACCCGGATTTCCAGGCACCGAAGGCATCGCCAGCAACATCGGCCGCGCCAGACAGCGCTTCGGATTTGGATAAAATCAATGCGATCCTTGATGAGACCGTCCGGCCTTTTCTTCAACGGGATGGAGGCGATTTGGAGATCGTTAGCTATAAAAACAAGAACCTTCAAATATTTTATCAAGGCGCCTGCGGGGGTTGCCCGGGCGCGCGGATGGGGACCCTGTCAGCGATCCAACATATATTGAAAGAGCGGTTTGACCCCGAAATCACGGTTTCGATGGCGGACTAGCATTCCCTTAACAAAGGATTTTAGCCATGTTTAAAATCAATAAAAAAATCGGATACGCGCTTATCGCGTTAAAACACATGAGCCAAAAAAACCCGGGGCAATTAACATCGGCCAAAGAGATCTGCGAGATGTATAACATCCCCTTTGACCCAACCTCGCGCGTGCTGCAGATCATGACCCAAAAGGGGATCCTGCATGCGGAACAGGGGGCCAAAGGGGGCTACCAAATCATCAAGGACCTCTGTAAGATATCGACCCGCGAGCTTTCCGAAATGATCATAGGTCCCATCAAGATCACCAATTGCGCCCACGATGACTTCTCCAAATGCTCCATTTCATCGAAATGCCTTATCAGCAAATCGATGGTCAACCTCAATGACAGCATCAAGAACTTGTTCAGCACGATCATGGTCGGCGAGCTGATCGGCGTTGCGGCCAATAATAAATAAAACGGGTCCAGCCATGTCAAGAAACAAGATTGAAAAATTGCAGAATGAACAAACAACAGAAAATAATACGCTTTCAGGCCGGGATTATAAATACGGATTTGTAACAGAGATCGAAACGGACCGCATCCCGGAAGGCTTAAACGAAGATGTGGTCAGCCTTATTTCCGAGAAAAAGAACGAGCCTTCGTGGATGCGTGACTGGCGGCTTAAGGCCTACCGCCATTGGCAGACCATGAAAGAACCTCATTGGCCGAATTTTCAATACAGCCCCATTGACTATAACGCGATCAGTTATTATAACGCGCCTAAAAAAACGACCGGCAAGCCCAAAACCATGGATGAAGTCGATCCGGAACTCATTAAAACCTTTGACAGGCTCGGCATCCCTTTGACCGAAAAAAAAAGGCTGGCTGGCGTGGCGGTCGACGCGGTTTTCGACAGCGTTTCGGTAGGCACGACCCATCAATCTGAACTGGCGAAACTCGGCATCATTTTTTGCCCCATATCGGAGGCGATCCAAAAACACCCGAAACTGGTCCAAAAATATCTCGGGTCGGTCGTTCCTTACGGCGATAATTTTTTCGCGGCGCTGAATTCCGCCGTTTTCAGCGACGGGTCATTCTGCTATATCCCCAAGGGCGTACATAGCCCATTGGAATTGTCCACATATTTCCGCATCAACGCCGCCGCTTCCGGCCAGTTTGAGCGCACGCTGATCATCGCCGAAGATGACAGTTATGTCAGCTATCTTGAGGGGTGTACCGCGCCGACCCGTGATGAAAACCAACTCCATGCGGCTGTAGTGGAATTGATCGCGATGAATGATGCGGAAATCAAGTACTCGACCGTGCAAAACTGGTATTCCGGTGACAGGGAAGGCAAAGGCGGGATTTATAATTTTGTCACCAAGCGCGGCAAGTGCGAGGGGGTCAATTCCAAGATCTCCTGGACACAAGTCGAAGCAGGCGCCGCCATTACCTGGAAATATCCCGGCTGCATTCTGAAAGGCGACAACTCAGTCGGCGAATTTTATTCCGTTGCCTTAACCAATCATCGCATGGCCGCAGATACCGGGACCAGAATGATCCATATCGGGAAAAACACCCGCAGCACGATTATTTCAAAGGGGATTTCCTCTGATGAGTCCAACAACAATTACCGCGGAATGGTAAAGATCATGCCGTCCGCTTTTCGCGCGCGCAATTACTCCCAATGTGATTCCATGCTGGTCGGGAACAAATGCAGCGCCAACACGTTTCCAACCATCGAAGTCAATAACAACAGCGCGACGGTGGAACATGAGGCCTCGACATCCAGGATCAACGCAGACCAGATATTTTATCTGGTGTCCCGCGGGCTGGACACGGAGGGCGCTGTTTCCCTCATTATCAACGGATTCTGCAAAGACGTATTCAAGGAACTTCCTATGGAGTTCGCTGTCGAAGCGGTCAAATTGCTTGAGATGAAACTTGAGGGGAGTGTCGGTTAATATGAGTAAAGAAGAAATAACAAAAATGAAAGATGCTATGTTTGAGATCAAGGATTTATGCGTCAATGTCGGCAAGACGACAATCTTAAAAGGAATTAACTTGACCATCCATCCGGGGGAAGTTCACGCCGTCATGGGGCCCAACGGTTCCGGAAAAAGCACGCTGGCGAAAGTGATCGCGGGCCATCCCGATTATCAGGCCACCAAAGGCGAGATCCTTTACGAAATCAATCGGAAAAAGATCGATATCCTTGACCTGGCTCCGGAAGAACGCGCCCGGGAAGGGATCTTCATGGCCTATCAATATCCGGTGGAAATCCCCGGCGTCAGCACATCGGTGTTCTTGCGCGCGGCATTCAATGAGATATGCAAACACCAAGGCGCTGAGGAAATGGACCCCCTTGATTTTGACGCTTACCTGCGCGAAAAGATGAAAATATTGAATATGGACGATAAGTTCATCAACCGGCCTGTCAACGTCGATTTTTCGGGCGGCGAGAAGAAACGAAATGAGATCCTTCAGATGGCTGTTTTGAATCCCCGGTTTTCTGTTTTGGATGAGACCGACTCCGGGCTTGATATTGATTCCATGCGGATCGTTGCCGATGGAATCAACAAACTCAGACGCAAGGACAATGCCATTCTTCTGATCACGCATTATCAGCGGCTTTTGAATTATGTCGTGCCGGATTTCGTGCATATCCTGCGTCACGGCCAGATCGTCCGCTCCGAAGGCAAGGAACTGGCCATGAAAGTCGAAGAAAAAGGCTATGATTGGTTATCATAGGTTTTGAGAAAAACAAATGATCCGCAATATTGAACATATAACGAAATCTCTCATCGATGAGCGAATGCCGCAATGGTTTAACACCCTTCGCATACAGGGCCTGTCTCGATTTATCGAAACGGGAATACCTGCCGTTAGTGATCCAAATTGGAAATACACAGATCTTGAAGCCCTGAAGAAACTCGCCTTTGATGTCAGTGAGAACGGCGAACTGAATGAATGGGAACTCTTAAATCAATTCCGTAACCACAAAGACATAAATATCGTTCTTCTTAACGGCGCATTTTCCGTAAAGCATTCTGATCTGGATAACCTTGAAAAAGGCGTTCTTGTGAGCACTCTGCATGAAGCCGTTAAAAACAATGCGCCTCACATACAGGAGCGACTAACAAAATATCCCATGACCGATACTGCGGCCTTTATCGCGCTTAACCAGGCCTTGAACGGTCCCGGCGTTTATATTCTTGTTGACGAAAAAGTTGTATCCAATCGCTTGATCCATATTATTCACGTTACTCATCCCGGCCGTCAAAATTTCGCTTCCATGCCCAGGACTTTAATCGTCATGGAGCCATTCAGTGAAGCCGCCATATTCGAAAGCCATGTCGCTTTTGGCGACAGCAGAACATATTTTTCAAACGCATTGACCGATATTTTTATGAACGAGAATGCCACCCTGCATTACTGCAAGTCCCAAAAGGAAAGCCTGAAGGCCTTCCACATCGGGCATACGCGCGTCTGGCAGGAACGCGATTCGAGCTTTGACGGATTTTCCTTTATGGCCGGCGGCCGGCTGACACGCAATAATGTGGATGCCGTTCTCAACGGAGAGGGCGCCAATGCACGGTTAAACGCGTTTTACAGCGTCAATAACAGCCAGCATGTTGATAATCACACATCCATCGAACACCGCGTGCCCAATTGTGCCAGCAACCAATTGTATAAAGGGATCCTCAATGACAGCGCGCGCGCCGTTTTTAACGGAAGGATCCTTGTCCGGCCGGAGGCCCAGAAGACCAATTCGTACCAATTGAACAAAAATTTGCTTCTGGGGAGCGGCTGCCGCGTGGACACAAAGCCCCAGCTTGAGATCTTCGCGGATGACGTCAAATGCACGCATGGGGCGACAATCGGGCAGCTGGATGAAGATGAGATGTTTTATCTCCAAACGCGGGGTATTGGAAAAAATGCGGCATCGAGAATGCTGGCCGAAGGTTTCCTCAGCGACCTTTTAAATACCGTTAAAAACGCGGCCGTGCGCGAGAAACTCAATTCGCTGACACGGCGGTCCTTTGAGGCTTCATGATGACAAAAACCATATTTAACGTCAAGAAACTGCGCGCGGATTTCCCGAACCTGGGCGTCCGGATCCACGGAAAGCCGCTTGTCTATCTTGACAATGCTGCCACGACTTTCAAGCCGCAAGCTGTTATTGACGCGGTCACGGAGCATTACGCGAGCGGAACTTCCAACGTCCATCGCGGCGTTCACACGTTAAGCCAGCAGGCGACAAACGCCTTTGAGCGGTCCCGCGATAAAATCCGTGATTTTATCCGCGCGGAAAAATCCTGCGAAATTATCTTTACGCGGGGCGCGACAGAGGCCATCAATCTTGTTGCCGACAGCTACGGCGGCGCGTTTCTCAATAAAGGCGATGAGATCATCATCTCGGAAATGGAGCACCACTCCAACATCGTTCCCTGGCAGATCTTGTGCGCATCGAAGGAATGCGTCCTGAAAGTTGCACCGTTTAACGATCAAGGGGAATTGATCTATGAAGAATTTGAGAAACTGCTTTCGCCGCGCACAAAACTTGTGGCCATGGTTTATGTGTCGAATTCGCTGGGGACGGTTAATCCCGTCAAGGATGTTATCGACGCCGCTCATAAAAAAGGCGCCGTGATCCTGATCGACGGCGCGCAAACCGTGAGCCATCTTGCGGTCGATGTCAAAGCCCTTGATTGCGATTTTTTTGCCTTTTCGGGGCACAAGGTTTTCGGGCCGAGCGGCATCGGCGTCCTGTATGGAAAAGAAAAACTGCTGAACCGAATGCCTCCGTACCAGTGCGGCGGCGACATGATTGCCTCGGTCACTTTTGAAAAAACAGCGTATACTGTGTTGCCCTATAAATTTGAAGCCGGGACCCCGAATGTCGCGGGAGTTATCGGATTGGGCGCCGCGATGGATTATGTCCGGTCCGTCGGCCTTGACAATATCGCTGAATATGAGCATGAACTGCTGGCGTACGGCACCAAGGCCCTCAGTTCCATCGATGGCCTGCGCCTGATCGGAACAGCCGAACATAAGGCGTCGATCCTTTCCTTTGTCTTGCCGAATATCCATCCGCATGATCTTGGGACCCTTGTCGATGAAGAGGGGATCGCCATCCGAACCGGGCACCATTGCACCCAGCCTGTCATGAAACATTTCGGCGTGCCGGCAACATCACGCGCATCGCTCACGTTCTATAACACGAAAGAAGAGATCGATAAATTAGTTAAGGCGATCCTTAAAGCAAAAGAGATATTTAAATAAATCGTGAATAGTAAATGGTTAATGGTTAATAGTGTATAGTAATAAAATTCTTAAAAACCAGCTTAAAAGAATATTTTTGTTCAGAAAGTTCTTTTAATATGCTTTATTCACCGTCAACCATTCGTTATTCACTATTAACTATTAACCACTTTCATTTTTACTTATGACATATGATAGCCGCACAGAACTGTACCAGCAAGTCATCATCGAGCACAATAAAAAGCCGAGGAACTGCCGGAAACTGGATGGGGCGACACATACCGCCGAAGGATATAATCCTCTCTGCGGCGACCATTTGGTCGTTTATCTTCTCATCGATAAGAACAACGCCATCAGCGATATTTCGTTTGAAGGCGACGGCTGCGCGATTTCCAGGGCCTCGTCATCCATGATGACCGCGGCGCTTAAGGGCAAAACCGTTACCGAAGCCAAGGGCCTGTTTCAACAGTTCCATAAACTTATTACCGGTGAGCTCAACCCGGAAAAAGATAAGCACACTTTAGGGAAATTGGCCGTTTTCTCCGGCATATGGCATTTTCCCGCGCGCGTCAAATGCGCGAGCTTGGCCTGGCATACCATGAACGGGGCCATCGAACATAAAAAATCCGTTTCGACCGAATAATGACGAATCTAAATTGCGAATCACCATTAATTGCCCCGAAAGAGCAGCCGCGAAACCTGCGGATCTATGATTCTTTCGACCGCCCGCTGCGGGATCTTCGCATCTCGGTCATCGACCAATGCAACTTCCGCTGCGTATATTGCATGCCGCAAAATCAACGCATAGAGCACTACACTTTTTTAAAACAGGATCAATGGCTGACCTTCCCGCAAATCGAACGCCTGGCCCGTCTGTTCGTCAAATTAGGAGTCGGTAAAATCCGCATAACAGGAGGAGAGCCTCTTTTGCGGCCCAACCTTTCAAACCTCGTTGGGAAATTAAAAGGCATCCCCGAAGTGAAGGACCTTGCACTTACCACAAACGGCTCGATGCTTATTCAACATGCACAAGCGCTTAAAGATGCCGGGCTGGACCGAATTACCGTAAGCCTGGACACACTGGACCCTGCCCTGTTTAGACAGATCAATGGTTTTAGGGGAACGTTGGAAAAAGTCCTTGACGGCATTCAATTATGCCAAAAGATCGGGTTTGGATGCATTAAGATCAATGTGGTCCTGCAAAAAAATATCGGTCACCGCCATATTCTCGACCTTGTCCGGTATTTTAAAGGCCGTAAGCCAATCCTACGTTTTATTGAATATATGGATGCCGGGAATTGTAACCATTGGAGCCCCGACGCAGTTGTCCCCGCTTCGGAAATCGTGAAGCTTATTCACGAGCATTTTCCGCTGCGCGCCGTAAGATCAAATTATTATGGCGAAGTCGCATCGCGCTATGAGTTCCTGGATGGAGAGGGCGAGATCGGATTTATCACACCCATTACTCAGCCATTTTGCCGGACATGCACCCGGGCACGGGTATCGGCGGATGGGAAGATGTACCCATGCCTCTTTGCCAATCACGGAACAGATTTACGCCCCTTCCTGCGGCAAGACATCCCGGATGACGTGCTCCTGAATATCATCCAATCTGACTGGCGGAACCGCAAAGATCGCTATTCCGAGCTGCGCGCAAAGTCTTTATCCAGCCAGAAAAGCCTTCCCAAAATCGAGATGTTCCAAATCGGCGGCTGAGCCGCTTCAACTTCAGGGGTTGAAAGGGGATACTACCAAAACACGCTTTTAATTTTTTTGGGCATTCCGTCAAATTTGCCAACAAAACGCACTTCGCGGATAAGATCGATGTTAAATTTGTCTTTCACCAATCGGGCCATGGTCCTTGAAAGGTCGAAGACATCCTGCGCGCGGCAACCCTGAGACTTATAAATGATATTGGCGTGGCGGTCAAAGACCCTGGCCCCGCCTGACCGCAATTTCTTGGCCCCGGCCTGTTCCAGGAACCAGCCGGCCGCTTCACGCCTACCTGCCTTCGAAGTCGGCTCCACATTGCGGAAAAAACTTCCGGCGCAGGGATAGATTCTCCAATCCGGGTGTTTCTCGCGCCGGAGGGCCAAAATTTCGTCGTGTTCTTTTTTTAGCGGCAGTTTATCCGAAGGCCTCAGCGAAAACCGCACGGAAACAATGATAGCATCCGTTTCTTTGAACATGGAATGGCGGTAGGAAAAGGGGATGTCGCGGGCCAATATGTCAACAATAGCAAAAACAGGCTTCGCACTGTCCCGGCAAATTGTTCGAACTGACTTGACCACATCCCCAATCTGCTTACCGAACGCTCCCGCGTTGCCAACAACAGCGCCGCCAACTGTCCCCGGAATTCCACTCATACCATTTAGGCCTTCCAGCTCGTTATCAATCGCATATTTCACAAGATCATCCAGCAAGGTGCTGCCGGAAACGACAAGGTCATTGCCTTCGCGTTCAATCAAAGGTTTATCGCTCTCATAACGGATGACGCTGCAGTCAATACCGAGATCGGAAACAACAAGATTCGATCCGCTTCCGATAAGAATAAACTGGATATTTTCACGAAAACAAAACTGGACAGTGGATATTAATTGCCCTGGAGTCTGGCAGGCAAAAAGAAGCGGGCATTTCCCGCCCAAACGAAATGTCGTGAAATCAGAAAGGGAGGCCTCATGCACAACGGCAACATCCAAATTCTTAAGGACAGTCAAGTCCAACACATTTCCCTTTATATATTCCGTTTTATATTAAGAGATACCGGCTCGTTGGCCAGCCAGCCGGAATGGCCGTCTTCATAATATTCTTTCTTCCAGATCGGCAGGCGAAATTTAATCTGATCGATAATATAACGGCAAGCTTTAAAGCCGGCATCTCGGTGTTCCGCAAGTACGCCAACCCAGACCGCCATTTCACCGGGTTTTAACCGGCCCACCCGGTGGACGCATTTGGCCGTTAAAATTTCATATTTCTTGTAGGCCTCTTCGAAGATCCTCTCGGCTTCATTGTCGCACAAGAGATCATAGGCTTCATACTCTATGGCCGAGACCGCCTTTCCTTTATTGTGTTGGCGGACCTTGCCTTCAAAACAAACAAACGCGCCCGCATTATACCCGATAAGGTCTTCACGCAGATCCATACTTTCCAATGGCCTTAACGATAATTTAAACATTTTTTAACCCGTGTCATGACGGTAGCCTCAGTATGTTATTTTTACCGTGCCGCGTTTGATGCAGCATTGGCAGCTCAAACGGTTTTTGCGGTCCATCCCGAGAGCTTTCTCTTCCTCTGTAAGCTCGCTTAAGTTCTCTGCGCCGTCTAAAACCTCAACTTTACAGGCGCCGCATACGCCCGTATTGCAGCAAAAGGGGATGCCGGCTTGCTCGCAAACAGCCCCAATGGCCGCGCCGTCCGGAAGATGATATTCATCGCGATCGATAATCAGCTTTGCCATTCTGTTTTATCCTTTCAAAATTTGGGCAATGCAAAGACAATATTTTTTTCCGGATTTTCAAATATATGGACGACGGTTCCCGGAAAATGCTGCTTTATCTTATCAACCAGCTGATCAACAATGATGCGGGGGACAGACGCGCCGGAACTGATGCCGACTTTGTTTTTCCCTTTAAAAAGTTTTACGTCCAATTCATCGGCCGAATCAACAATATAACTGGGTATCCAATATTTTTCTCCCGTTTCCCTGAGCCTGTTACTATTGGAGCTGTTTGGCGATCCGCAGATGATAATGATATCACAGACTTTGGCTAACTCTTTTACGGCGTTCTGACGGTTCTGCGTTGCGTAACATAGATCAGAGCGAGAGGGGGCAACCAGGTTTTTAAACTTCTTTTTTAAACGTTCAATCATGATGGCCGTATCATCGATCGAAAGGGTGGTTTGCGTAATATACGCAACTTTGGCATTAGGCTCAATCTTTAACGCTTCAATATCTTTTTCATCTTCAATAATATGCAGCAAATCAGCATCGATACACCCCGCAGTCCCTATAAGTTCCTGATGCCCCTTATGACCAATTAAGATTGTTTCGCAGTTTAAACGAGAAAATCTTTGCGCTTCTTTATGAACTTTAGTCACAAGCGGGCATGTCGCATCCACGACTTTAAGCTTCCGCGCTTTAGCCGTCTCGATCACGCTGGGCGAAACGCCATGGGCGCTGAAAATCAGCCGGGCGCACTCAGGCACATCATTAATATTCTCGACGAAAATTACGCCTTCTCTACGAAAACCTTCAACAACATGAGTATTATGAACGATTTCGTGGTAAACATACAAGGGCGCGCCATACTTCTTCAAAGCTTTGTTGACAATGCCGATCGCAAGAGCCACACCGGCACAAAATCCTTGGGTTTCCGCCAGATAAATCTCCATAGTCCAAACATCCTTAAAACAACTTGCCAAGCAGAATAGGTTGAATTCCTTATTATTCTTCACTATAATTGGTGTAATTATATCATGGATCATTAAATAGTAAACCCCGTTAACATCGTTATTTTATTTTCGCATTATTCAGATAAGTCAGGTTTTTAAAATATGGAACTTAAAGCCCGAAGAAAAACACCAACGGTCATGATCGGAAATATCGCCTTGGGAAGCAGGCATCCGGTGCGCATCCAGTCTATGACCAATACCCCCACCGCTGATGTCACGGCAACAGCCAAACAAACCATCGAGTTGATCCAAGCCGGTTCTGAAATGGTGCGATGGACCATCAATGATGATTCCGCCGCAAAGGCCGTTCCCGAAATCGTCAAAATCCTGAGCGAAAAGGGTCATGGGGGAATCCCAATTATCGGTGACTTTCATTTTAACGGCCATACCCTGCTTGAAAAGCATCCCTCATGCGCGCAAGCCCTGGCAAAATACCGCATTAATCCCGGGAATGTCGGAAAAGGCGGCCGCCGCGATGAAAATTTCGCACGTATCATTAAAATCGCTATCAAGAATAAGAAAGCTGTCCGTATCGGCGTTAACTGGGGCTCATTGGACCAAGATCTCGTTACAAGACTGATGGACAAAAACGCGAATCATAAGGTCCCGAAAAGTTCTCGTGAGGTCATGTATGAAGCGATGATCCAAAGCGCCCTGAAAAACGCCCGATATGCCGAAAAGCTCGGCCTAAAAAAAGACAGGATCGTCTTAAGCGTTAAAATGTCCGAACTTCAGGATATGGTAACTGTGTATTCCCGCCTGGCAAAAAAATGCGATAATGTATTGCATCTGGGATTAACGGAGGCAGGGGGCGGCACCCGGGGGATCGTTTCAAGCACAGCTGCCCTGGCCATTTTGCTCCAACAGGGAATAGGGGATACCATCCGGGTTTCCCTGACCCCCCAAGCCGATGTCCCGCGCCAGCGGGAGGTAGAAGTCTGCCAGCATATCCTCCAATCGTTGGGGCTGCGTTATTTTCAGCCAAGCATCACGAGTTGCCCGGGTTGCGGGCGGACCAGCAGCGATTATTTCCATACCCTGGCCAATGAAATCAGCCAATATGTCCGACAGAAATCGCCGGCATGGAAAAAGGAATACCCCGGGATCGAGAAACTCATGATCGCCGTGATGGGTTGCGTCGTCAACGGGCCGGGGGAAAGCCGTCATGCGGACATCGGGATCAGCTTACCGGGCGCCTCGGAACAGCCGATCGCACCGGTCTATATCGAAGGCAAACAGATCGCGACTCTAAAAGGCGGGAACATTAAGGAAGAATTCAAGCGTATTCTTGATGATTATATAAAGAAGAAATATTCCTGAGGGAAAGAATCAGGAAGCTTATATTTTAACTTTCCGTTCGATCTTACGGTTTTTAAACAATACATATTCCCCGTAGCCAGCCTCACAGGCCAATTCCAGGGCCTTATCGAAATCCCGTCCTACATCACTCGGCTCATGCGCATCCGAACCGAACGTGAGAGGGACTCCGGCATCCGCGTAAATTTTGAGGACCGAAAGCGAAGGGTATATTTCATTGACCGGTTTGCGCAGGCCTGAGGTGTTGATCTCGACAGCTATGCCGCATTCCTTAAAAACCTGTGCCGTTTTAACAACTTCTTGGGTTACATCCTCTTGTGGCCGATGGCCAAACTTCTTCACCAAATCCACATGCCCCATAATATCAAACATTCCGGTCTTGGCGCACTGGCGCAATAGCGCGTAATAATCCTTATAGACCTGATCGACATCCTTCCGGTTCCATTTTTCAAACTCTTCTGGATTATCGAATCCCCAATTCTTGATAAAATGCACAGACCCGATCACATAGTCATAAGGGTAATCTTCTAAGATGACGCTGGTCTTCTCTTCATAACCCGGCACAAAATCAGCCTCTATCCCGATTTTGACCCGCAGGCAATTGCTGTATTTTTTGCGCACATCTTCAATCATCCGATAGTATTCAGGAAGCTGTTTGATGCTCATCGTAATATTGGGATCTTCACAATGGACAAATGGGGCGTGGTCGGCAAACCCAATTTCTTCCAATCCTGCTTCCATGGCCGCTTCGGCATATTCCATCGGCTTACCGACTGCGTGGCCGCAAAGAGGTGTATGCATATGATAATCCGCGATCGGGATCATGTTCATCGCTCCTTTAATCGAGATGTTTGGCAATAGATGTTTTAGGTGCCAATCGTCCGCGTTAACTCTGACTCATTATAGCACAGGCTATAAAAATATAAATATCAGAAAACGAATGGTTCTGTCTGTCTTTAAAAATGGGGATGGCTTGACCCATTCGGCGGGGGACGAACGGGTTGACTTCAAAGAAAGACTATGATATTATGCCGCTACTATGGAAGATCATTATAAAAAAATTATACAGTTGATCGGTGAGGACATAAACCGCCCCGGCATTAAATCCACTCCGAAGCGGGCCGCTATGGCATTTAAGTATTTAACGGCCGGATACAAAGAAGACGTCGATAAAATCATCAATAACGCGCTTTTTGCTTCAGACAATGACGAAATGATCATTGTCAAAGACATCGAACTATACTCATTATGCGAACATCATCTCCTGCCGTTTTTCGGCAAATGTCATGTCGGATATTTGCCCAACGGTAAGATCATCGGCGTATCGAAAGTCGCGCGCGTGGTCGATGTCTATGCCCGCCGCCTGCAAGTCCAGGAAAACCTGACCCGGCAAATCGCCGAAACATTACTAAACCATACCAAAGCCAAAGGCGTCGGTGTCGTGATAGAAGCCAAACACCTCTGCATGATGATGCGCGGAGTGGAAAAGCAAAATTCCGTCATGATAACATCCTGCATGCTGGGTGTTTTCCGGTCAAAAAGTTCAACCCGCGCCGAGTTCCTAAGCTTGATCAAGTAAACTTTTCCATGTCAAAAAGGCTGAAATTTCAAGGAGTTGCTCTTGTGACTGGCGGCGCCAAACGGATCGGCAAATCTCTTTGTCTTTCCTTATCTGCGATCGGATACAAAATCGCTTTGCATTACAACACATCGGGCGTTGAGGCGCAAAGAGTCGCGGATACGATCCGGCGAAACGGCGGAACCTGCGAACTGTTCCCATGCGACCTTTGTGATTCCCGGCAAACATCCGAACTCATCCCAAGGATTCTAAAGAAATTCTCGAGATTAAACGTATTGATTAATAATGCGTCCGTTTTTGATCCGGCGACCATAATGAATTTTGACGGACGCTCGTTGGACCGTCACTTTGCGGTCAATTTCAAAGCCCCATATGTTTTAACTGCCTGTTTCGCTAAATTGTGCAAAAAAGGAAATATTGTTAACCTCTTAGACGCTCACATCATCCATAATAAGACGTCCTATACCAATTACTTATTATCAAAAAAAGCCCTTTGCGAATTCACAAAATTATCTGCAGTCGAGCTCGCCCCGCATATCCGCGTTAACGGTATAGCCCCGGGGCTCATCTTTCCGCCGATTGGCGCAAAATCCGGCTACCTGGAAGGGCTCGCAAAAAAGGTCCCCTTAAAAAGAAAAGGGGACGTTACGCAAATCGCACAATCGGTCAAATTTTTGTTGGATAATCCCTACTTGACGGGACAGATTATCTTTAATGACGGCGGAGAGCATTTGATTTAATAGTAAAGAGGGAAGCAAATAGCAGGAAGGGAAAAAAGGAAGAGATTCAATGGCAACCATACGTATCACAAACTTAAAACTGCGTGCCGTGATCGGAACTAACGATTGGGAGCGAGAGTGCAAGCAGGATGTGATTATCAATATCAGGATTGATTTTGACGCCTCAAAAGCCTCTCTAAGCGATAATATCAAAGACACCATTGATTATAAAGCCATAACCAAAGACATTATCCAGGATGTCGAATCCTCACAGTACTTCCTATTGGAAAAACTCGCAAAAAGCATTTTAAAGATTGTCATGAAGAACCCTTTGGCCATAGAAACAACCGTTCGTGTGGATAAACCGCTGGCCCTGCGCTTTACAGACTCCGTTTCGGTCGAAATAAGTGAAAAACGAGAATCATGAATATCGTAGCGGTGGCTTTAGGAGCGAATAAAGAACCTGAGAAAAATAAAACGGAACTATCTAAAACAAAATGTATTGCAGCTTATTCCGGATTTGCCCTATTAGCCTTCCATAAAGAGATCATAACATGTTCGGTTACTTAATCTTATTGTTTACGATTTTACCAGCCCTTGAACTGGCCCTTCTGCTCAAAATCGGTTCAAATATTGGGGTTGGGAACACTTTACTCATTATCATTTTGACTGGCGTTCTTGGGGCCTATTTGGCAAGGCTGCAAGGGTTCTGTGTATTAAGGAAGATCCAGGATGACCTTAACCTGGGAATTTTGCCCAATGACCAGTTAATGGATGGGCTCTTGATCCTTGCAGGAGGGATCCTCCTGTTGACACCTGGCTTCATTACAGACACGTTCGGATTCATGTTTTTGATCCCCTGGGCCCGGTCACTCATAAAGAAGAGGATCAGATCGAAGTTCGAAAAAATGATCGCCAAAGGACAAATTATTACTCTTACACCGTTTTATCGTTCTAATGATCATTATGATGATATTGATATATAAGCATTTTTTGCTTGCAAATGGAGTTTTAGTTGATATCATAAGCACTAATCGCAAAAGAGAAGAATAATCATTGGAGAAAGAAAGCCATGAGTTTCAAAGATGAAGTCGTTATGGTGACTGGCGCATCGCGCGGTATCGGGAAAGAAATCGCCCAATCGTTTGCCAAAGAAGGGGCGAAGGTCATGATTATCGATATTAGCGCTGAATTGGCCGAAGAGGTAAAGGAAGAACTGACCGGGAAAGGCCTGAAGGCCGAAAGCTTCTGCTGCGACGTAACAAACATGCAAAATGTGCAAGAAATCGTCACGAAAATTCTTGACAAATATAAGAGGATTGATATATTAGTTAACAACGCGGGCATTACGAAGGACAATTTGCTTCTTCGGATGACTGAAAGCGATTGGGACGCCGTTGTTAACGTAAATCTGCGCGGGACTTTTGTCTGCACAAAGGCTGTCACAAAAACCATGATGAAAGCCCGAAAAGGGCGGATCATCAATATTGCCTCGATCATTGGAATACGCGGAAACACCGGTCAAGCCAATTATGCCGCCTCAAAAGCAGGCATCATAGGTTTCACCAAATCGGTTGCGCGGGAATTGGGATCGCGCGGTATTACCGCTAATGCCATCGCGCCAGGATATATCCAGACAGCCATGACGGCGAAACTGGATGACAATGTCCGTGAAGAACTGCTCAAACAAATCCCTCTTGGGTTCTTGGGAACAGCAACAGATGTTGCCGGCGCTTGCCTTTTTCTTGCATCGGATGACGCAAGGTATATTACAGGACAAACGATCGTAGTTGATGGCGGAATGGCCATGTAACTATTTGTGCAGGTTAAAAAAGGAGGAGAATTAATGGCAGTCGAAGAAAGAATAAAGTCAATCATTGCAGAGCAACTTGGTGTCAAGCCAGAAGAAGTGACGCCCGAAGCATCGTTCATTGATGACTTGGGCGCTGATTCCCTCGATACCGTTGAGCTCATCATGGCGTTAGAGGAAGAATTCGGCGTTGAAATTCCTGATGAAGATGCCGAAAAAATGACCTGTGTCGGTGATGCCATCAAATACATCAACGAAAAAGCTCCTCAAAAAGATTAGATCATCCGCGATAAAGTATTCGTTTTATCGTTATTACAATGCCTCGGCGTGTCGCCGGGGCCTTGTATTATTAGGTAGGTTCACATCATGGAAAAAAATCGCGTTGTCATAACAGGCCTGGGAGTCATCTCTCCGGTTGGTTGCGGGACAGGGAAATTTTGGAAAGCCATCGTCGCGGGGAAAAGCGGCATCGGCCCCATCACGCGTTTTGACGCCACCGGATTTGACTGCCGGATTGCGGGTGAAGTGAAAGATTACAATCCCCTTGACCATTTTTCAACCAAAGACACGCGCAATCTTGCTTCTTTTGTCCAATTCGCAATCGTCAGCAGCAACGAAGCCATCGCCCATGCGCAACTTGACTTAAACCATATTGATCTGAACCGCGTCGGCGTGTTCATCGGCTCAGGGATCGGCAGCATCCGATCGATACAAGAAGAATATCAGAAATTCCTGGACAAAGGGCCCCAAAAAATAAGTCCGCACTTCATCCCAAAAATCATCATTAATGAGGCGGCCGGCCAAGTTTCGATCCGCACGGGAGCGCGCGGGCTTTCCACTTGCATTACCACAGCCTGTTCGACAGCGACCAATGCGATTGGAGATGCTTTCAGGTTCATACAATACGGTGATGCTGACGTCATGATCGCGGGCGGCACAGAAAGCGCCACCACAGTCCTCAGTATCGGCGGTTTTTGCGCGTTAAGAGCCCTGACCCAGCACAATGACGAGCCGGAAAAAGCATCAAGGCCGTTTGACTTGAATCGTGACGGTTTCATCATGGCCGAGGGAGCCGGCGTGGCCATCCTGGAATCTTTAGAGCACGCCAAAATGCGCGGCGCGCCTATCTTGGCGGAAATGGTCGGCTATGGCCGGACTTCTGATGCCTTTCACATCACCGCGCCCGAACCGACCGGCGAAGGGGCCGCGCGCGCCATGGAACTTGCCATAAAGGACGCCGGTTTGGCTCCAAAAGACATTTCCTATATTAACGCGCACGGGACATCGACCAAACTCAATGATATGGTTGAAACGCTTGCGATTAAGACTGTTTTCAAAGGCCATGCGAAGAATGTCCCGGTCAGTTCAACAAAATCGATGACCGGCCACTTATTAGGAGCCGCCGGCGGCATTGAATTCGCAGCTTGTGTCTGCGCCATCCGAGATAATGTTGTGCCGCCCACAATCAATTACGAAACGCCTGACCCGGATTGCGACCTCGATTATGTCCCGAATACAGCGCGGAAAGTCCAGGTCACAGCAGCTATGTCAAATTCACTCGGATTTGGCGGGCATAATGCAAGTATCATTATGAAGAAGTTTCAGGAATAACAGAGCGGATAGAAATCCATTAAACAAAAAAGGGGCCCGAATTCATGAATCATTACAAAATTGCAGTCATCCCGGGAGATGGGACCGGAACCGAAGTCGTCAACGAAGGCCTGAAGGTTTTAAAAGCCGTTAGCCAGAAATGCGGATTCAAATATGAAACCGTGACTTATGACTTCGGAGGGGAGCGGTACTTAAGGACCAAGGAAGTCCTTCCAGAATCGGCCATTAACGAACTGAGGACATTCGATGCGATCTATTTGGGTGCTATCGGGCACCCGGATGTCAAACCCGGGATCCTGGAAAAAGGTATTTTGCTGAAATTGCGTTTTGACCTGGACCAATACATCAATTTAAGGCCTGTCCAGCTTTACGATGAACGCTTTTGCCCTTTGAAAAACAAAAAACCCGAACACATTAATTTTACCGTAGTCCGCGAAAATTCCGAGGGCCTTTATAAAGGACTGGGAGAATTTAAAAACAAGGGGACCCCAAATGAGGTTGCCCTGCAAATCTCCCATAATACCCGCAAAGGGGTTGAGCGCTGTATCCGCTACGCTTTTGAGCACACAAGGGAATACGGTAGAAAAAAAATGCTGACGTTGTGCGGCAAGACGAATGTTTTAACGTACGCCTGGGATTTATGGGAAAGGACCTATTACGAGGTCGCGAAAGAATATCCGGAGATCAAAACGGATTATGCCCACGTGGACGCGACCACCATGTGGTTCGTCAAGAACCCGGAATGGTTTGATGTGATCGTTACGGACAACATGTTCGGAGACATCATCACGGACCTCGGGGCCATGATCCAAGGAGGCATGGGCGTGGCCGCGGGAGGGAACATCAACCCGGAAGGTGTTTCCATGTTTGAGCCTATCGGCGGTTCGGCGCCAAAATACACGGGAAAAAATGTCATCAATCCGCTAGCTGCCATATGCGCGCTGGCCATGCTCCTTAAAGAAATCGGGGAAAAAGAGGCCGGCATTGCCATAGAAGAATCGGTTAAAAAAGTCATCAAAACGAAACTTGAAGACATGGCAGCTGGGAAAATGGGATACTCAACCTCAGAAGTGGGAGATTTGGTCGTTCATCATTTATAAGCGGTCTTATGCTCGCCTGGCCGTTTAACGCCGAATTAAATCATAGAGGAAATGCTATGCGAAAATACAATGTTGCGATAGTCGGCATCCGTGGCGCCGTTGGTCAGGAGATGCTTAAGATCTTACGGGAGCGCAAGTTCCCTTATGACCAATTAAAGCTCATTTCAACTTCCATTGAGCAAGATGCGACAGATGCCGAAGGAAACCGTATCGAAAAGATAAACAAAGATTCATTTAAAGGCGTTCATATCGGTTTATTCTCACCGGGTGCTGCTGTCAGTAAGATCTGGGCCCCAATCGCGGCAAAGGCCGGCTGTATTGTCATTGATAATACCAGCCAGTTCCGCATGGACAAAGATGTCCCTTTGGTTGTCCCGGAAGTCAATCCGGAGGAAATCAAGAATCATAAGGGGATCATCGCCAATCCAAACTGCTCCACAATCCAAATGGTCGTCGTCCTAAAACCATTGCACGATTACGCCAAGATTAAGAGAATCGTCGTTTCGACCTATCAATCGGTATCGGGCGCGGGTTCGGAAGCCATCGAGGAACTTCAGAAACAGTCCAAGGACCCTTCTTATCCGCCGGCAAAATTCCCGCATCCGATCGCCTTCAACATGCTTCCACACATCGATGTGTTCCAGCCGAACTTCTACACGAAGGAAGAAGTGAAAATGAAAAACGAAACGCAAAAGATCCTCAAGGACAAATCGATTAAGGTCACGGCAACGTGCGTGCGTGTTCCTGTCATCCGCTCGCACAGCGAATCGGTCAATATCGAGACGGAAAGGAAAATCACCCGGGAGAAAGCGATCAAACTGCTTTCGAAAGCCCCCGGGGTCATCGTTGTTGACGATGTCACAAAAAACAAATATCCTTTACCGATTGATGCCGCGAATAAAGATGAAACATTTGTCGGCCGCATCCGGGAAGACGAGTCCATAAAAAACGGCCTGAACCTCTGGATTGTTTCCGACAATCTCCGTAAAGGGGCCGCCCTCAACGCAATTCAAATCGCGGAAGAACTCATCAAAAGCGGGAATCTTTAATAACAATTTTCGATATGCGACGAACCAGACTTGTCCTAACTATATTTTCTTTGCTTTTATTCTTCTGTTTTCCGATGCCCCTTCATGCTGACCTCAACAACATCCAGGTCATTGATCGTGATATGGCTCGCCGTGTCGATGAGCTTAAAGAACTCGGGGGTTATTCCTCTGAAGATTTTAATACGTGCCAGGTGACATGGACCACCCGTGCATTAGAAAAGACCGACCCGCACTCTTCATTTCAACCCCATGAAATAACTTTCTTCTACGAAAACCACGAAATTATCAAGCTTATCAACTCGCGACATGAAAAAGCCGAAAGCGTCCAAGACCTTGGGGTCAACTGTCTTGAGTTCAATAATTACGTGTATTTGTTTTTTGATACACTCGATTACGAAACAAGAGCCAAGTTCAGCCTTCCGGAGCTGTCTTATGTTGTTTATAGCTCTGATCAAGGCGTTTCTTGGTCGGGACTTAAAAGCCTGGATCCGTTCTCGATTAAAGAAAAATTTATTTTACAGCGAGACAAATTCAAACAATATATCAAAATATTCGGCAATAATAAGAATCATGTTTTGAGCATTTTCAATTTACGAGATGAAACAACTTACCTCTTTGACCCGGAATTCAACATTCTCAATTCTGTTTCTGTCTACAACCGTCTGACAAGTTTTGATTACCCGGCTGATTTTTATTGGCATAACGATATACTCTATTTGGTCCGCGGCAGTTGCGAAAAGGTGAGGGGAACCCTCCGATGCCCCGGACGCTCATATATGGAAACCTCCAAGGATTTTGGCAAAACCTGGGAAAAGGGAACACTTCCCTTTATCAAAAAATCTTATTTTCTGACATTGAATAATACGCTTTATCATTTTTTCTTCACTCCCTGCCCGTCAAGCTGGTTCGGCTTCATTCCCGCCATGGACCGTGCGTTTACATGCGGCTATCTGAAGGTCAGGACATTGCAGGAGAATGGGAAGTGGGGAAAACCGAAGATCCTAATTGATACCGTAGAACGGTTATTTGGCGTTTACAAAGACAAAAAACCAGTTTTTGTCTGGCAAGATTACCGTTTTCATAAAAGCCGCTTATGCGGTTTAATCCCATTAGTCGGTTGTATTGATTCGACCCCGTTTGTAGGCCCAACCGTTATTTACGCCGGAGAATTGGACATAACAACCTGGAAGATTAATGAATCCATCATTTCCTACGAACAATGACCCTCCCGCCATACGCAACATTAAATTGACCATCGAATATGACGGAACAAATTTTAACGGATGGCAAACACAACAGGCCCGCAATCTAACAAACAGACAGCCTTCCCAAAAAGGCCAAAGGACCGTTCAAGGAGAGATGGAAAAAGCCTTAAAGAAGATCTTTAAAAAGGATTTGAAATTAATCGGATCGGGCAGGACCGACAGCGGTGTCCACGCGCTCGGGCAAGTTGCCAACTTCCAAACGCGATCCATCATGCCGACAACAAAAATACAAAGCGCGTTAAACGCGAATTTGCCGGATGATATCGCCATCACCAAAACCGAAGACGTTCCGTTAAACTTTCACTCCCAATACAGCGTACAATCAAAAACATACCGCTACACCATTTTAAACCGAAACTCTCGTTGCGTGCAGCAAAGAGATTTCTGCCTGCTTTACCATCACAAACTGAACCTCCGGGCGATGAAAGAAGAAGCCAAGTCACTACTGGGGCGGCAGGATTTTAAGTCTTTTACAGCCTCTGATCCTGCGAAATGCAAGAAAGGAATCGAAGGGAATACCGTCCGCACCATCAAACGCCTGACCATTAACAAAAAAGGTGATTTTCTTACCATTGATATTGAAGCAAACGGATTCTTATACAAAATGGTACGTAATATTGTAGGGACATTATTGGAGGTCGGTATCGGCAAACTGCCAAAAGGAAGCATCAAACAAATACTTTTAAAAAAAGACCGCAACACCGCTGGAATAACAGCGAAACCCAAAGGTTTGATGTTGCTTGAAGTAAAATATTAGATGCTATTTTGGCTGCCCATCGCGACGTTTTGGGCACAGCAATCTGCGCCAAGACGCCCATGAGCAATTTTATACAAATAGAGCGAATCCGCGATCGGATTGAAACGCAGAGCGCCGACCATTTCCTCGCCTTGAACAATCGCCGAATTAAAGTGTTGACATCTCGATAGAAAATGCTATACTTTTTTACTCATAGATTGACATAAATGTATCTTAATCAATAAATAGGGACTTTCTGGTGGTAACAACATCACATAAAACCTACATGGCAAAAGACAGCACAGTCGAGCGCAAATGTTACCTGATTGATGCCAAAGACAAGGTCTTGGGACGAATCGCAACCAAAGCCGCTATAATTTTGCGCGGCAAGCACAAAGCGACTTTCACGCCGCATGTTGATACGGGAGACATGGTTGTGATCATCAATGCCGAAAAAATCCGTGTGACAGGCAATAAAATGCAGCAAAAGGAATATCAGCGTTATTCAGGGTATCACGGCGGCCGGAAGGTCGTAAAACTTGATGATATGATGAAACGTTTGCCAGCGCAAGTTCTGCGCCTCGCGATCAATCGGATGATCCCGAGCGGGGCATTAGGCAATAAGATCAAATCAAAATTAAAGATTTATGCGGGAGAAAACCATCCCCATATAGGACAAAAGCCGATTCCATTAAACATTTAGGAGAAGACACTACCCATGGTTGAAATTGTTAAATATGGCGCCACAGGACGACGTAAAAGCTCCGTTGCGCGCGTTTATTTAACGCCGGGGACCGGAACGATCACGATCAATCAGCGTAGTTTTGAGAATTATTTTCCTCGTGAAACTGACCGTATCCTGATCCTTGAACCTTTGCGTCTCACGAACACATTAGGAAAGTTTGATATTACCGCTAAAATATCTGGTGGCGGCAGTACAGGACAGGCCGGCGCCCTTCGTCTAGGCCTGTCACGCGCCTTGGTAATGTGCGATACAGAGAATAAACCCACTTTGAAGAAAAATGACCTCCTGACCAGAGATCCGAGAATGAAGGAAAGACAGAAGCCCGGCCGTAAGGGAGCTCGTAAAAGATTCCAGTGGGTTAAGCGTTAATTTCAGTAAGAATTTGGAAACTTTCTCCCTTAAGACGCTTGAGGGAGAACAAGAAAAGAAACCTATCTCCCTCTACAAAAGAGTTGACGAGATAGGTTTTTTATTTTAATATAAACACTCACTCATTTTCCGTCAAGAAAGTCGTAAGTGATTATATTTGTAAATGTTAAAGGTTTTTAGAAATCAAACAACGGAGTTTAAAACATGATCAAAGTCGGCATAGTGGGTATAAGCGGATATTCAGGTGAAGCGACGCTGGAATTGCTGCTTAAGCATCCGCTTGTTCGCGTGACGTATGTCAGCGCGAATAATACAAAGGGCAAAATATCTGAGTTCTGGCCACAATTAGCGGGGAAGACAGACCTCGTCTGTGACAAATTTGATATCAAAAAGGCAGTCGAACAATGCAATCTGATTTTTCTGGCCGTTCCACACACGGTCTCGATGGAAATTACGCCGAAGCTATTAGATGCCGGCGTTCTGGTTATTGACTTAAGCGGTGACTATAGGCTTAACAGCGCCACTGAATATAAAATGTGGTATGGCGCTGATCATATGGACAGTAAAAATTTAGGTAAAGCCGTTTACGGTCTGCCGGAACTTCACAGGGAAAAAATCAAAAAATCAAAACTGATTGCGAACCCCGGGTGCTATCCGACAGCCGCTTTGCTTGCTTTAGCCCCTTTTGTTTCTGTCTATGGAGAATCGACAGAATTAATTATCATTGACGCAAAATCCGGCGTCAGCGGGGCGGGGCGTAAGGCAACTTTTGCCTTCAATTTTTGTGAAGTCAATGAGAATTTTAAAGCCTATAAAGTTTTGAACCATCAACACGCGCCGGAAATCAATCTTTACCTTTCGAAAATATCCCGAAAATTGCCGAAGGTTCATTTTGTGCCCCATTTACTGCCGGTAAACCGGGGTATTTTAGAAACAATTTATATCCATTTAGGCCAAAAAGTCACATTGAATATAGTCTATGATCTATACAAACGTTTTTATAAAACAGAACCGTTTGTCCGCGTTCTTCCGCCAGGACAACAGCCTGAACTCAAAAATGTGGTTGGGACGAACATCTGTGACATAGGATTTGCCGTCAGTTCGGATAAAAATATGGTTGTCATCACAAGCGCTATCGATAATCTGATCAAAGGTGCTGCCGGCCAAGCCGTGCAGAACATGAACATTAAGTGCGGATTCAAAGAAACGACGGGCCTTGAATAAAACAGAGGGAATTATGGACATCATCAGCGGAGGCATTGCAAAACCAAAAGGCTTTAAGGCAAACGGCATTCATTGCGGGATTAAGGTTTCCGGCAAATTGGATCTCGGACTTATTACCAGCGACAGCCCAGCTGTCAGTGCCTCTGTTTTCACAAAGAATTCCGTTAAAGCGGCGCCGATCATCGTCAGCCAAAAACATGCGCGCAATAATAAAATCCAAGCGATTATCGTCAATAGTGGGAATGCCAATTGTTTTACAGGAAGCTTTGGCGCCCTTTATGCCGATCGGACAACATCCTTGATCGGAAAATTGCTAAGAATCCCGAAAGAAGATGTGATCGTGGCCTCAACCGGGATTATCGGAAAGCCGTTGCCTTTTATAAAAATCCAGAAATCAGCCCTTCAACTCGTTAAGGGATTAAGCATCACGGGATCTAAGGCCATGGCCCAGTCCATCATGACAACCGATACTCAAGAAAAAGAAATTGCCGTTGCCATCACGGTCGGAGGCAAGAAAGCCATCATCGCTGGCTGTGCCAAAGGCTCGGGAATGATCGCCCCTAATATGGCTACCATGCTGGGATTTATCACGATGGATGTGTCCATCAGCCCCAAAATGCTAAAAACCGCCTTCAAGAAAGCGGTGGATCAGTCTTTTAACTGCATTACGGTCGATGGATGCATGAGCACCAACGACATGGTCACGGTCATGGCAAACGGTTATGCGCACAATAAAATGATCACACAGCCTGGAAGGGATTATCATGTATTTGAAAAAGCGCTTTGTTTTGTTTGTCTGGACCTGGCCAAGAAAATCGTGCTTGACGGAGAAGGGGCGACAAAATTCATTATCGTCCGTTGTGTCGGCGCGCAGAACGAACGGCAGGCGAAAGCGGCCGCTTTGCAGATCGCGAATTCCAATCTTGTCAAGACAGCTGCAAACGGCGATAATCCCAACTGGGGGCGCGTGGTTGCCGCCGTCGGCTCTTTAGGAATACAAAAGATCACAGAAGAGAGATTAAAAATCAAATTCAGCCCGTTTTGCAGAAAAGAAATTTATATCACAGCTGATCTTAATATCGGATCGGCAAAAGCAACGGTTTACACATCCGACTTATCCTTAGAATATGTCCGGATCAACAAGAGGTATACGTAAATGGAAGATGTCATTCGAAAAGCCGGCGTCCTAATTGAAGCTATTCCCTATATCCACGATTTCCGCCGTAAAGTGTTTGTCATCAAATACGGGGGGAGCATTTTGGATAACGATGCGATCCGCAGAAACGTCTTGGAGGATATCGTTTTTTTGAGTTTTGTCGGGATACGCACGATCTTGATCCATGGCGGCGGGCCTCATATCAGCAGCCGCATGAAAGAAGCCGGCATAAAATCGGAGTTTTACGACGGCATCCGCATCACCGACAAGGAAACATTGGCGATCGTCAGCGAGGAACTTGAGAAATTGAACCAGCGCATTGTCAATGAAATAAAAGACTTGAAGGGCGACGTGACAGGGCTTAAAGGGGACGAAAACATCATTCATGTCGAAAAACGAAAAGCGGCTAAGGACCTTGGATTCGTCGGGACCATCACGTCCATCAACAAAGAGGCATTGCAAACACATTTGCAGCGCGGCTTCATTACGGTGCTTTCGCCCATGGGAATCAGTGTCGAGAAGCAGCGACATAATATCAATGCCGATGAAGTCGCTAGCGCGATCGCGACGTCCTTAAAAGCCGAGAAGTTGGTCCTTTTAACGAACGTCCAAGGGGTCATGCGGGCAGCTGATGATGTTAACTCGCTCATCTCAACCCTAACCATTGACCAAATCGACGAACTGGTTAAGGCTAACGTGATCCATGGGGGGATGATCCCGAAAGTCAACGCCTGCGTCGAAGCCTTGAACGGCGGCGTGAAAAAAACACACATTATTGACGCGCGAATTCAGCATGCGTTATTGCTTGAAATTTTTACTGATCGTGGTATTGGAACACAGATTTTAAAAGATGAAAAAAACCGAAATACTTAAAAGTTACGACAAATATATCCTTTCAACCTATGCCCGTACTCCAGGCGTTTTTGTCAAGGGCAAAGGGATGGAATTGATCGATATGGACGGCAAAAAGTACCTGGATTTTTTCCCCGGATGGGGGGTCAATAATGTCGGCCATTGCCATCCAAAAGTGATGGCGGCTGTCCGCGACCAGATTTCAAAGCTTATCCATATTCCGAATAATTTTTACCATCCCAACCAGGCCAAGTTAGCCAAAGAAATCATCCGGTGTTCATTTCCAGGGAAAGTGTTCTTCTGTAATAGCGGGACGGAAGCCTGCGAAGCAGCCATCAAATTTTCCCGTATGTATGGGAAAAACAGCGGCCGTTTTGAGATCATCACCATGAAGAATTCTTTTCATGGGCGCACGCTCGGGTCCTTAGCGGCAACCGGCCAGAAAAAATACCAGGAGGGATTCGGCCCGCTGCCGGAAGGATTTCCATGTGTGCCTTTTAACGATCTAAACGCATTGAATGCCGCCATTAACGATAAAACCGTCGCGATCATGCTTGAGCCGGTCCAAGGCGAAGGCGGGGTGAATGTTGCCGATAAAAATTATGTTATCCAAATCCGTGAACTTTGCGACCAAAAGGATCTTCTGATGATCTTTGACGAAGTGCAAACCGGCATGGGGCGCACCGGAACCATGTTTGCCTTTGAGCACTACAATATCAGGCCGGACCTCATGTTTTTGGCCAAGGCTCTTGGCGGAGGACTGCCTATCGGGGCTTTAGTCGTTAAAGAATCCATTGCCAGCACATTTCAGCCGGGGATGCATGCATCGACCTTTGGCGGAAGTCCATTGGTTTGCAAGGCCGCTCTTGGCACATTCAAGGCCATCGCCAGCAATCATATGTTAAAGAATGCAAAAGCCATGGGCTCTTATATTCTCGACGAACTCAAGAAGCTTAAAAACAAATATTATTGTATCGAAGATGTGCGCGGCCTCGGCTTGATGATCGGCATCGAATTGAACATCGAGGGAAAGGGGATTACTGAAGATTGTTTTGAAAACGGACTGATCATTAATTGTACCCAGGGAAATGTGCTTCGGCTCATGCCGGCACTGACCGTGACGCGCAAACAAGCAAAGAAAGCCCTGTTGATATTGGAAAAGGCTTTTCAAAAAGCAATAAAATAGGGAGAGCTCATTATCATGAAACGCGATCTATTGAGTTTGCAGGACCTAACGCGAGAAGAAATCATTGGCCTTCTTGAATTAACGGAACAACTGAAACAGGACAAATATCAGTTGAATAACCAGCTGAAAGGCAAAACAGTGGGGCTTGTGTTTCAAAAGCCGTCCAACCGGACGCGCGTATCTTTTGAGGTCGGCGTTTTTCAGCTGGGCGGAAACTGCCTGTACTTGGGGCCGAGCGAGATCAACCTGGGCGTGCGCGAATCAACGGCGGATGTTTCGAAAACGTTATCGCGTTATTTAGATGGCATCGTGGCCCGGACGCACAGCCATCAGGACATTGTCGAGCTGGCCCAATATTCGAGCGTTCCGGTCATCAATGGTTTATCGGACCTGTACCATCCGTGCCAGGCTTTGGCCGATATCTTCTCGATAAGGGAAAAATTCGGAAAAACGGAAGGGCTCATCCTGGCCTATATCGGCGACGGAAATAATGTCTGCCATTCCCTGCTGTTAGGCTGCTCAAAGGTCGGCATTAATGCGCGCGTCGCGACACCGCCAAAGTATGAACCGCAAAAAGATATTGTTGGATTGGCCAAATCCTACGCCAAGGAAACTGATGCGGAAATTATCCTAACCCATTCCCCGAAGGATGCCGTTAAAAAAGCGGACATCATTTATTCCGACGTTTGGGTGAGCATGGGACAGGAAAAGGAATCGGAAAAAAGGCTCAAAGATTTTAAAGGATACCAGATTAATGCAGAATTGGCGGAATTGGCGACAAAAGATTATATATTTATGCATTGCTTGCCGGCCCATCGCGGGCAGGAAGTAACGGCTGATGTCATTGATGGGGAGCATTCCATTGTCTTTGACCAGGCCGAAAACCGATTGCATACGCAAAAAGCCATTCTCATAACTTTATTAGGCGAAAAGCCCTGATCACTGAGGCAAGGAGTCGTAAATGAAAACGGTCGTTTTAGCTTATTCCGGCGGACTTGATACATCCTGTATCATCCCATGGTTAAAAGACAAAGGATATCACACAATCGCGTTTATCGCTGATATCGGCCAGGGCGAGAATTTCAATAAAATTAAAAAGCGCGCGTTAAAGACAGGCGCTTCAAAGGTTTACTGCCTGAACCTGCAGAAAGAATATATTACGGATTATGTTTTTCCGGCGCTCAAGGCCGGGGCCGTTTATGAACAGAAATATTTTCTCGCGTGCGCTTTATCACGGCCGTTGATCGCCAAGCATCAGGTCCTGATCGCCAAGAAGGAAAAGGCCAATGCGATCGTCCACGGCTGCACAGGCAAGGGCAATGACCAGGTCCGTTTTGAAGTCACCGCGCGCATGATGGACCCCAAGATTGAAATCATTGCCCCGGTGCGCATTTGGGAATTTAAAACGCGCAATGAAGAGATCGACTATTTGAAGTCGAAAAATATCATGCTTTCCGTCACCAAGAAAAGCCCGTATAGTATCGATACCAATATCTACGGGCGCGCGATCGAATGCGGCGTCCTTGAGGATCCATGGCGCGAACCTCCGGAAGAAGTGTTCGCGATGACCGTCAGTCCCCAGAAAGCGCCAAATAAAGCAATTTACGTGACCGTCGATTTTGAAAAGGGTTTGCCGAAAAAAATTAACGGGAAGGCCTATGATCCGGTTTCGCTTATTAAGAAACTCAATTTGATCGGCGGCAAGAACGGCGTGGGACGCGTCGATATGGTTGAAAACCGTTTGGTTGGAATTAAGACACGCGAAGTCTATGAAAATCCGGCTGGAACCATTTTGCATTTCGCGCTTCATGAACTGGAAAGCCTTGTGTTAGACCGTGATACCATGCGCCATAAACAAGCTTCATCCCAAAGATACGCCGAACTGATTTACACGGGGCTGTGGAGCACGCCGTTAAAGAAACAATTGGACAAGTACTTTGATAAGATCCATGAAAACACAACCGGGACAGTCCGCTTAAAATTGTATAAAGGGAATTGCACGGTTGCCGGCAGGAAATCGAAATTTTCCCGTTATAAAGAAGCCATCGCGACATACGGGGAAAAAGACATTTTTGACCAAAAACAGGCTGAAGGATTCGTGAAACTTTGGGGAATGCCGTTTCATTCCTAAAAAGCGAGGGAACCATGACAAAACTCTGGGGAAGCCGTTTCGAAGGCAAAACAGATAGCTTGGCGGACAAGTTCAGTTTCAGCATCACCTACGATTACCGCCTGGCCAAGTATGACGTCATCGGCAGCATCGCCCATGCCCGGATGCTCGGCAAATGTAAAATCATCAGCCAAACAGATGCCAAGAAAATCGTATACGGTCTAAAAAAGCTTGAGAAACAAATTGATAAAGGGACCTTTAAGTTTAACCAGAATGCTGAAGACGTTCATACAGATGTCCAATCGGCGTTAAAAAAACTTATCGGTAAAGCCGCTGACAAGCTGCATACGGCGCGGTCACGCAATGATTTAATCTTGCTGGACATGAAACTGTACTGCCTGGTTGAGCTGACGGCCATTATCAATGCCATTGCTCAATTGCAGAAGTCGATCCTGAAATTCGCAGAGAAAAACAAGGGTGTCATTATCCCGGCGTACACGCATCTCCAAAAGGCTCAGGTTGTCCTGCTGGCCCATCACATGCTCGCATACGTTGAGATGCTTGAGCGCGACAAAACGCGTTTATCGGATACCTTTGAACGGACAGATGCCATGCCGTTAGGAAGCTGCGCCTTATCCGGGACATCGTTGCCGATCGACCGTGACTATGTGGCTCGCGAACTGGGTTTCATTGCCGCAACACGCAACAGCATTGACACGGTTAGCGACCGCGATTTTATCGTTGAAGGCCTTTCGAATCTTGCGGTCTTGGGAATGCATTTTTCACGGATCGCTGAAGATTTCATCGTTTGGGCTACGAAGGAATTTAACTTTATCGACATCGACTGGTCCCTATGCACCGGATCATCCATTATGCCGCATAAAAAGAATCCCGATGTTTTGGAATTGATCCGCGGAGAAACCGCCGGGCTTTACAGCAATTTGAACGAGATGCTTGTTTTGCTTAAGGGTCTGCCGCTGACCTACAACCGTGACATGCAACTGGATAAACCGCCGCTTTTTCAATCGGTTGAAAAGGCCAAAGATATGATCGCTTTGTTAACAAAGTTATTTGCCAACCTTAAGGTCAACAAGGCCGTTTTACATCAGCGAATCAATGATGAATCGTTGTTTTCTGTCGACATTATGGAATATCTGATCAAAAAAGGGTTGTCGTACCGTGAGGCCCACGACATCATAGGAACAATGGTCAAAAAATGCACGGACAAGGGCATTAAAATAGCGGACTTGACGAAAGAACAGCTGAAAAGTCATTGTCCTAAATTTGAGTTGGACGTTAAAAAACTTTTGAATCCCGAAATGTCTGTTAGGATCAAACAGTCATCCGGCTCAACAAACCCGGCGTCCGTCCAAAAACAGATCGCAAAATGGAAGAAGCTGCTTCATGCATGATTTTAAGTTTAAAAACGGGGAACTTTACTGTGAATCGGTGAAGGTTAGCACGATTGCCAAAAAGGCTGGCACGCCGTTTTATCTTTACAGCCACCATACATTAGTCGATCACTTCACGAAAATAAAAAAGGCTTTTGCAGGCGTCCGTCCGCTCATCTGCTTTGCCATGAAATCCAACGACAACATGGCTGTCTTGAAAACATTGGTAAACCAAGGCGCTGGATTTGACATTGTATCGGTCGGTGAACTTAAAAAGGCCCTTATGGTCGGCGCCGACCCCCAAAAGATCGTATTTGCATCCGTCGGAAAGACAGAAGAAGAGATCAAAGACGCGATCAGGGCCAATATCCTTTTTTTCAATGTCGAGTCATTGCCCGAACTGGAGGAAATTAACCGCATCGCCGGAAGTCTTAAGAAGAAGCCGAAAGTCGCTTTGCGCATTAATCCGGATGTTGAGGCGGCGACTCACGCGAAAATCGCAACCGGCACGCTTAAAAACAAATTTGGTATTGACTTGCGGACCTCCCGCCGGCTCATGAAGGCAAGGGCAACATTTCCGCATGTTCGATTCAGCGGAGTCCATGTCCATATCGGTTCACAAATCATAACCAGCGCTCCGTTCATCAAAGCGGTCAAGCGCGCCATTGATTTTGTGGACATCTTGCGTAAAGATGGGGTCGATCTCGAATTTCTGGACATCGGCGGCGGACTTGGGATCATCTATAAAGATGAAAAGCCTCAGACAGCGCAGGATTTCGCCGATGCCATTTTACCGTACCTTAAAAAAACAGGGCTTAAAATCGTGATGGAGCCGGGACGTTTTATAGCCGGAAACGCGGGCATTTTTGTCACCAAGGCCCTTTACCTTAAAGACAACGGGGTTAGGAAATTCCTTATAGTTGATGGGGGAATGAATGATTTGGTCCGTCCTTCAATGTACGGCGCCTATCATGAAATTGTTCCTTTGAAAAAGACAGGCACCAGAAAGGTAAAGATGGATGTGGTCGGGCCCATCTGCGAAAGCGGCGATTTTTTCGCGAAAGACCGGATGCTTCCTGTCTTGAAAAAGGGCGACCTGCTTGCCATCATGAGCGCCGGTGCTTATGGGTATGTGATGTCCAGCAATTATAATGTCCGTGGACGCGTCCCGGAAGTCATGGTCAAAGGCAATAAGTACGCCGTTACAAAGCCAAGGGAGACTTTTAACGATCTAGTCCGCGGCGAAAAAATACCGAAGTTTATATAATGAAGACGATACCGTTCACAAAAATGGCCGGGGCTGGCAATGGTTTTATAATCATTGAAGCCCGCAAAGGACTCGACTTAAAGAAACTGGCGATTGCGGCCTGTGACCGCACCAACGGAATCGGTGCCGACGGTTTATTAGTGCTGGATAAATCCAAAAAGGCAGATTACCGAATGCGCATTCTTAATGCCGACAGTTCGGAAGCCGAGATGTGCGGCAACGGCGCCCGATGTTTGGCTGCCTATATCGTCCGTAACAAAACGCCAAAGAAACAATGCTTCTCCATTGAGACTTTGGCCGGCCTCGTCCTGGGCGAAGCCAAGGGGGAAGAGGCCAAAGTGCGTTTAAGTCCTCCTAAAGATTATCGCGCAAACATTCCTATTATGGTGGCCGGGAGGAAGATCACGGCCAGTTACATAGACACCGGCGTTCCGCATACCGTTGTTTATGTTGATCATCTGAAAGTCATCGATGTCGCGAAGATCGGAAGGTTGATCCGTAATCACACAAAATTCAAGCCGCGTGGGACAAATGTGAATTTCGTTGAGCAGGCAAACGAAAATTTGGTCTGCGTCAGAACCTACGAACGAGGCGTCGAAGATGAAACCAAGGCCTGCGGTACGGGAAGCGTCGCTTCAGCGATCATAACGTATCTTAAGGCAAATCCGGATATCAAGAACAAGTCAAAGGCAAAAATGAACGTCCGCACTGCCGGAGGCGAAATATTGGAAATAACGTTTGATCTTACGAAGGGTAAGGTTTTAAACGTCTGGTTAAAGGGAAGCGCTCATTTTATAGCGAAGGGAGTGTATTATGTTTAAGGGGGCCATTGTTGCCATCGTGACACCATTTAAGAACAACGCGGTGGATGAAGACAAGCTGCGTAAGCTCATCGAATTCCAAATTGAAAACGGGATCAACGGTATCGTTCCGTGCGGGACCACCGGAGAGTCCCCGACCCTCGATAATGATGAACATATCCGCGTTATCGAAATATGTGTGGAAACAGCCAGGAAAAGAGTCCCGATCATTGCCGGAACAGGATCCAATTCCACGGCCGAGGCCATTGTCTTGACTCGCCACGCCGCTGACATTGGCGCCGACGGGGCCCTGCTTGTAACGCCGTATTATAACAAGCCGACGCAAAAAGGCCTTTACCTTCACTTCAAAGCCGTCGCGGACAGCTGTGATATCCCGATCATCCTTTATAACATCGAAGGAAGGACCGCCAGGAATATTGAAACGCCGACCGTTGCTAAACTGGCCCGGGATTGCGCCAATATTATCGGTGTCAAAGAAGCCTCCGGTTCTCTTGAACAGGCCAAAGCCGTCCTTAAAGCCTGCGGTAGGAACTTTGTCCTCTTGTCAGGCGATGACGCCTTAACGCTGCCGATGATGGAATTTGGCGGTGCCGGGGTCATTTCCGTGGTCGCCAACATTGTTCCAGCCGACGTTGTTGAGATGATCAACTCCTTCAATAAAGGCAATAAGGCAAAGGCCAAACAGATCGAAGCGAAACTCGCGCCTCTCGTTAAATCGTTGTTTATTGAGACCAATCCGATCCCAGTTAAAACAGCCATGAGCCTGCTGGAGATGTGTACCGCTGAATTGAGATTGCCTCTTTGCGAGATGGACGATGAAAACCTAGAGAAATTAAAAGTTGCTATGAGCAATTATGGCTTGCTGAAAGGACAACCGGCATGATCAAATTAGCTGTCAGCGGCTGTCAGGGGCGGATGGGACAGGGCATTGTGCGCCTGGCCCTTAAAGATAAAGCCTTTTCCCTTTCGGCGCTTTTGGAACTCAAAGACCACCCTCACGTTGGAAAATCCGCGCATAAATTGACAATCAGCGCGGATAATGCGGCTCTTAAAGGCTGTGATGTCTTAATCGAATTTACGACCCCCTCTGCAACCATTGAAAACCTCCAAGCTTGCCTGGATAACAGCATTAAGATGGTCATCGGGACAACCGGGCTTCAGCCGGAGCAAATCGAAAAAATCAAAAGCGCGGCTGAACATATCCCGATCGTTTTCGCTTCCAACATGTCCGTTGGCGTCAATATTCTGTTTAAACTGACGCAAATCACCGCGGAAAAGACGGGGACATCTTACACGATCAATATTTCCGAAGCGCATCATGTCCACAAGAAGGATGCTCCTTCGGGCACGGCAAAATCGCTTGCTCAAATCGCGGAAAAAGCTTCGGGGACAAAAGTCGAAAACATCGAATCGATCCGTGAAGGCGAAATCATCGGGGACCACACCGTTGTCTTTGAGAGCGGGGAGGATGTTATTACCGTCTCCCATCACGCCAAGAACCGGGACATTTTCGCCAAAGGAGCTCTGGCCGCCGCCAAATTCCTTGACGGCAAAAGCAAGGGATTATTCAACATGCAAGACGTTCTAGGACTCAAATAGTATCAGCATCATAGAAAGGATTTTGCCTCCATGCCCATCAACATCGAATTCTCTGACCGACTCAAAAATTTACCGCCCTATTTATTTGTCGAAATCGACAAAGCCAAAAGAGAAGCTGTCGCCCAAGGACGCGATATCATTAATCTGGGCATCGGAGACCCTGATCATCCAACCCCTGCCCACATTATCGAAGCGATGAAAATAGCCGTCTCAGACGGCGCTAATCATCATTACGCGTTTGACGCCGGTTTGCCGGAATTGCGGCAGGAGATTGCCTTATGGTTCCAAAACAGATTTAACGTGGGACTTGACGCAAACACCGAGATCTATCCTTTAATCGGGTCGAAAGAGGGGCTTGCCCATCTGCCGCTCGGTATCATTAATCCTAAGGACAAGGTCCTTTTAACCAACCCGGCTTACCCGGCTTACCGCCCGTCGATTGAATTCGCCGGAGGGAGGATCATTCATCTGCCGTTGAAAGCCAGCAACGGATTCCTGCCCGATTTAAAAAAGGTTGCGGAATCTAAAGATCCCAAAGCCATCATCATTAATTATCCCAATAATCCCACGGCGGCAACCGCGCCTAAAGAATTCTACGTTGTACTGGTTGCCTTGGCCCGTGAAAAGGGACTGATCATCATATCCGACATGGCTTATTCGGAGGTCTATTTTGACGGAGAAAAGCCTCTAAGCATTTTTGAGATCGAAGGGGCAAAAGATGTCGCCATCGAGTTTCACTCGTTTTCTAAGACATATTATATGACCGGCTGGCGTATTGGCTGGGCTTGCGGCAATCCGAAACTGATCGCAGCTTTAGCTCAAGTCAAGACCAATTTCGATTCGGGCATTTTCCAGGCTATTCAGGTTGCCGGCATCGCGGCTCTTAAAAGCGACCCTTTGGTTGCTGAGGACATGCGCAGTCTCTACCAGGATCGCCGTGACTATTTGATCAACGGCCTGCGCGCTCTCGGGTGGAAAATCCCGCCGCCCAAAGCCACGTACTACGTCTGGGCTAAAATTCCTAAAGGCTTTTCAAGTTCCATGGAAACGGCAAAAACTTTTCTTGAAAAAGCGGATATCGTTGTAACTCCGGGCAACGGATTCGGCGAGCAGGGAGAAGGTTACATCCGAATGACCCTTACGGTACCCAAAGACCGCATTAATGAAGCGGTTAGCCGCCTGCAAAAAATCTTATAATGGCGTCTTGTTGCGAAACAGGATCAAAAAGACCATGCCTATTGTCTATTTGGGAATCGGATCTAATTTAGGCGACCGACAAAAAAACATCAATGACGCTATTACATCCCTAAAGAAAAACCATATCCGCATCTTAAAATGTTCAACGATCATCGAAACAGAACCCGTAGGCAGCCCGTCAGGCCAGGGAAAGTTTCTTAACGGCGTTTTAAAAATCCGGACCTGGCTTTCCCCCCATGAATTATTGTACCTTCTGAAACGCCTTGAGCGCAGACTCGGGCGGACGAAAACAGCGCCAAACGGTCCTCGCATTATTGATCTTGATATTCTACTTTATGACCACCTGAAACTGCAAACCCCTCAACTCACCCTTCCGCACCCGCTCATGTTTCAGCGGGATTTTGTCATGAGGCCTTTAAATGAAATCGAACCGCAACTGACAAAGGAATCGTGCCATGCGTGTTGTTAGAACCATTGGGTCCTTGCGTCAAGAAATAAAAAAAATAAAGAGCCGGGAGAAAACCATCGGTTTTGTTCCAACCATGGGCGCCCTGCATGAAGGGCATCTTTCGCTTATTCGCAAAGCCCGTCGGGAGAATGATGTTGTTATGGTCAGCGTCTTCGTAAACCCGAAACAATTCGGGCCCAAGGAGGATTTTCAGGCATATCCCCGCCCGGAGAAAAAAGATATTTTATTGGCAAAAGACGAAAAGGTTGATATAATATTTCATCCGTCGGAAAAAGAAATGTACCCGACTGGCTTTTTGACAAGCATCTCTGTTGAAGGCATTACCGGCATTTTATGCGGCGCATCCAGGCCCGGACATTTCCGGGGAGTCACAACCGTTGTTGGAAAGCTCTTAAACCTGATCGAGCCGGACATCCTGTATTTGGGGCAGAAAGACGCGCAGCAGGCAATCGTGATTAAACGCATGGTTGCGGATCTGAATTTGCCGGTTACCGTAAAGATTTGCCCAACCATACGGGACGATGATGGACTTGCGTTAAGTTCACGCAACCAATATTTAACACCGGATCAGCAGCAAGAGGCGCCGATCCTTTTTAGGGCTTTAAAAATCGGAAAGAAAAACATCTTAAACGGTGAGCGCAATGCAGCAAAAATTGTCGACTGTATACGGAAAACGATCACGAAGCATAGTAAGGGGAAGGTTGATTATATTGTGTGCGTAAATGCGGACACCCTGGCGCCGGTAGAATGGATCAAAGGCAGAATCATGCTGGCTCTTGCCGTAAAATTTGGACAAACCAGGCTTATTGATAATATTGTTGTTCGAGCATAATGAAGCCAAAAACAGACTGTGTGAAGATCGGCATCTTGGGTTGTGGCGCCATTGGAGCACGCGTAGCTAAAAGTGTTAAGGAAGACTTAACAAGAGATTGCCAATTGACCGGCCTTTATGATATTGACCTAAAAAAGGCTGAACGGATTTCGAAAAGCCTTTTGTTGGACAACGTTGTCAAAAAGACAATCCCAGATTTGATCAAAAGCTGCGATTGTATGGTTGAAGCCGTAAACGCAAAAAGTATTCGTCCCATTATCCGCCAAGCCCTGCAGGCGAGAAAAAGTGTGCTTTCCATGAGTGTTGGAAAACTTCTTAATGCTTCTGACCTTTTTCAATTAGCCAGAAAAAATAAATGTCATCTCCTATTACCCTCCGGCGCTATAGCGGGAATTGATGCCATCAAGGCTGCTAGCCTCGTTGGAATCGATACCATCACCCTCACAACGCGAAAACCGCCCAGCGGATTCATCGATGACCCTTATTTAAGGGAAAAGGGCATTCATCTTTCAGAGATTACCAAAGAAACCGTGATTTTTGAAGGAAATGTGACGACGGCCGTTAAAGCCTTTCCCAGAAACATCAATGTTGCCGCCACTCTGGCCTTAGCCTCTCAATGCCGCGAGAAGATCCTTGTCCGAGTTATTGTTTCACCGAAATGCACCACCAATTCGCATACCATTGAACTGAAAGGGAAGTTCGGGCATATTTTGACGCAGACAGATAATTTTGTTTGTCCGGATAATCCCAAAACAAGTTATCTCGCTGTTCTGTCTGGGATCCAAACGTTGAAGCAGTATTGCTCTGGCGTTTTTATCGGAACTTAAATACATTGGAAAGGAGGTGAATACATGGCCGCAAAGAAAGTTGCAAAAGTAGGTATTAAAAAACAAAAAGGATACCTCTATTTTGTCGATAAGAAAGGTGACATTTCTTGTGCAAAAATGGCTCGCGGCAACAAAAAGGGCGGATCGCCTAAGAAGGTTGCCAAAGTCGGAGTAAAGAAAGTCGCTGGATACCTGTACTTCATTGACAAGAAGGGGGACATTTCCTGCGCAAAGATGGTCCGCGGGGGAAAGAAGAAAAAGAAAGCTACAAAGAGGAGAGCCAAAAAGAGAAAATAGGTTGGTTTTCTAAAGGTTAAAAATGGCCTCTGCACATACTTGTGCAGAGGCCATTTTCTGCATTGCGAGGTATTTTTCCCCTTTATTGTATAAAGACACTAAAATCATTTGGCTGAATTTTCTTGTATATTGACTCCATTTGCATTTTCAATTATAGTAGCCAGTTATGGAATCTCCATCCATCGTCATCCGCGGGGCCAAAGAGCACAATCTAAAAGGCTTTGACCTTAAGATCCCGCGCAATCAATTTGTCGTCATTACGGGATTGAGCGGCTCCGGCAAATCATCTCTGGCGTTTGACACGATTTATGCCGAAGGCCAACGGCGGTATGTCGAAAGCCTCTCAGCTTACGCCCGCCAGTTCCTGGAACAACTCCAAAAACCGAATGTCGAATATATCGAAGGTTTATCACCTACCATTTCGATCGAACAAAAAACTACCAGCCACAATCCCCGATCGACCGTTGCCACGCAGACAGAAATCAACGATTACCTGCGCCTTCTTTTTGCCAGGATCGGTACGCCTTACTGCCATAAATGCGGGAAAAAAATCGACCGCCAATCGGCCGATGAGATCGTCCAGCAGGTCATGCAGCATAAAACAGGCACTCAAATCCTGATCCTTGCCCCCATTGTCCGCGGCCGAAAAGGCGAATACCGTAACATTGCCGAGAAGGTGGCCAAAGCCGGCTTTGCACGATTCCGGGCCGACGGCAAAATCTATAGTACGGAAGATCCTGTCAAACTGGACAAATTTAAAATCCATCATATCGAGGTGGCCATCGACCGCTTGACGATAAAACCAGGCATCAAAAAAAGACTGACAGACTCGGTCGAAACGGCATTGCAGACCGGGGGCGGCATCTTGATGATTGCCCTGCAAGTGACAAATAAGAACGCTTCCTCCTTCCCGGAACGAATCTTTAGTGAACATTACGCCTGTGTGGATTGCGGGATCAGCCTCATCGAGATTGAACCGCGGACTTTTTCTTTCAACTCTCCTTATGGCGCTTGCCCGCAATGCAAGGGCCTTGGAACGAAGATGGAAATCGACTCCCAACTGCTTGTTCCCGATCCCTCCAAACCATGGGTCAACGCTATTGCCCCGGCCAAAAAAGGCAGAAGGGGATATCTGATGTATTATCGCGCGGTTATGCGCGAACTTGCCGACTTGTTAGATATCGATGCGTATCAACCGTTTAACAGCATCGACAAAAAGCTGAAATCCCTCATTTTTTACGGCAGCCAGGATATGATCTGGGGGAAACCGTATGAAGGCATTATCCCTTATCTGGAACGCATGTTTCAGGAAACGGACAGCGACTGGCTAAAGGATGAAATATCGCGTTACATGTCCATTTCGCCTTGTCCTTCCTGCCGTGGTTCGCGGTTAAAGGAAGAATCTTTGAGCGTGAAAATAGCCGATTACAACATCGCCCAAGTCACAGCATTCTCGATCACAGAAGCTAAACGGTTTTTTGTTAATCTCAAACTTTCCAAAGATAAAAAAACCATCAGCGAACCGATCTTAAAGGAAATCATCCGCCGTCTGGATTTTTGCATTAACGTCGGGCTTGAATACCTCACTTTAGACCGACGAAGTTCGACCCTTTCCGGCGGGGAGGCCGAACGCATCCGGTTGGCCACACAAGTCGGCTCAGGCCTGGTTGGTGTCATTTATATCCTTGACGAGCCAAGCATCGGCCTTCATCAAAAAGACAATGATCGGCTCCTCACCACGCTCCACGCCCTTCGGGATCTTGGCAACACCCTGATCGTTGTTGAGCACGATGAGGAAACGATCCGGCGCGCGGATTACATCATCGACATCGGGCCTGGCGCCGGCGAACAGGGGGGCGAGATCATTTATGCCGGGACCATTTCCGGACTGCTGAAAACGCGAGAATCCGCGACAGGGCAATATTTAAGCGGCCGTTTGAAAATCCCGACTCCGTCAACACGCCGGCCGGTCAATACCGCCAAACAATTAAAGATCATCGGAGCGGCGGAAAACAATCTCAAAAATATCAATGTGACGATCCCCCTGGGAACATTCACATGCGTCACGGGAGTTTCCGGCTCAGGGAAATCAACATTGGTCGACGAAATCCTTTTTAAAAGTTTAGCCCAAACCCTTTACCGTTCACGGGAAAAGCCGGGCCGCCATAAAAAAATTATCGGGGCCGAATATATCGACAAGATCATTGAAGTGGACCAATCCCCGATTGGCCGCACCCCAAGGTCCAATCCCGCAACCTATACAGGTCTTTTTTCCCATATCCGCGAAATCTTCAGCCGTCTGCCTGAATCCAAGATGCGCGGATATAAACCCGGCCGTTTCAGCTTTAACGTCAAAGGGGGCCGTTGTGAAGCCTGCCGGGGTGACGGAATAAAGAAAATCGAGATGCATTTTTTACCCGACGTTTATGTCCAGTGCGAAGTGTGCAAAGGCAGGCGTTTTACCGAACAGACGCTTGAAGTCTATTTTAAGGACAAAAATATCGCCGATGTCCTCGACTTATCGGTGACCGAGGCTTTAAAACTTTTTGAGCACATCCCCAAAGCGAGGAAAATCCTTCAAACCTTGGATGACGTCGGATTAGGGTATATCAAGCTGGGGCAATCAGCGACAACCCTGTCGGGAGGGGAGGCCCAAAGGGTCAAACTGGCCAGCGAGCTGTGCAAATTGTCAACCGGAAGCACTTTTTACATTCTTGACGAGCCGACAACCGGCCTTCATTTCGCCGATGTCGAAAAACTCCTTCAGGTCCTGCAGCGGCTGGTGGATAAAGGGAATACCGTGCTGGTCATCGAGCACAATCTGGAAGTGATCAAGAACGCAGACTACATTATCGATTTAGGCCCGGACGGGGGAGACAAAGGAGGCCAGGTCGTTTTCAGCGGCTCGCCGGAAGAATTAATCGCCCATGCCTCATCATACACAGGGAAATATCTAAAGAAGGTCCTATAACATTTAATGGCGACATTCGTTCGTACCCTTTTAATAAAACATGACAAACTCTGACGAAATCGCTAAAATCGCCGATGCGGTAATGTCAAATAAATTGTGTAAATTGGTCAAGGGTTTTAGCCTTCCAGTTTGTGTTTAAGCGATAAAAGACAGCATAGATAATGC
>JAFGFL010000009.1 GCA_016931055.1 Candidatus Omnitrophota bacterium
GCTCAGGATGACATCGGCGGTTATGAAATGGCTTCTAAACAGTGCTCAGACATAAAACGCTCGACACTTCGGTCTAAAAGAATATGCCGCTGGAGGATAGGTTTTTTCAGAACAAGCCCGTTAAAACTTGTGCAGCGGCTGAGCGCCACATACGCCTGCCCGTGCGCGAAGGTGCCTGTGCCGATATCAACAATCGCCTTATCAAACGTCTTGCCTTGACTCTTGTGGATCGTCACGGCCCATGCCGGCTTAAGCGGATGCTGCTTAAAAGACCCGACGGACTCGGATTGGAGCGATTCTGTATCTTCATTATAAAAGAACCGGAACATCTCCCATTGGAAGGGAGTGACATCAACGATGTCCCCTTCGGATAGCTCAACGGTAACAACCTTTCCCTCATCCGTGATTTTCGTGATCTTCCCGATACTGCCGTTGATCCAACGCCCGCCGGGATCGTTATTCAAAAGCATCACCTGGGCCCCGATCTTTAACTCGAGCACCTGATGCGTCGGAAGGCTTTTGGCATCGAACTTCCCCGTCAACGTCCCTTCGCAAAGAACCGATTCACCCTCCAATTCATCCAATTTTTCCTGGTTAATCTTGTCGGCCATAGCATTGGTCGTTGTCAGATACACATAAAAATCCTCTTCCCTCGGCTTAAAATGGGGGATGTAACGCTCATTTAAAAGTTTTAAGTGTTCCTGGGTCGCCGTGCGGTTGCGGATCGTCCCCAAGAGCCTGATAAAATCCTCCTCTTTCTGGCGGTAGATCTTATCCAATTCCACAAACTCCGCCTTCCGGGGATGATCGTTGCTGCTGTTCATTTCCCTGTAAACCTTCGAATCAAAGAAATACGGGCTCTGATAAACCCCGTTAAAGATGCCCCGTTCACCGTTTGTGACAACCGGCGGCAGCTGGTAGAGGTCGCCTATGAAAACCATTTGAACGCCGCCGAAAGCCGTTTGAGAATCCCGCCCATACAGCCTCAAAAAAATATCGACACAGTCCAGCAGGTCGGCCCGCACCATGGAAATCTCATCGATCACAATCGTATTAATCTTCCGGTAAAGTTCCTTTTGAGTTCTTCTTATTTTAATCGAGCGGACCCCTTCGGGCGTGATATCCGGCTTAAACCGGAAGAAGGAATGGATCGTCTGGCCTCTCACGTTGACCGCCGCAACACCGGTCGGCGCTAAAACAGCCACTTTTTTCGTCGTATGGTCTCGAAAATACTGCAGAAGCGTTGACTTGCCCGTACCGGCCTTGCCCGTGATGAATACATTCCTGCTGCCGTTCTCAAGCAAGTCATAGGCCCTGGCAAATTGTTCGTTAAACTCAATGTCTTTTGGGAAAGTGGACTCCATACGATTATGTCACTCCGTTTCCTGTTTGTACGTTCCCTCCATGAGCATCTTGAAATTCCCGAAGACCGATTCCAGGACAACGCTCCAGTCAACATCGTAGACGGCATCGTGGTGGATCGATTCATCAACGGATTTCCCGTCAACATACAAAAGCCTGACGCCGACCTCATAAGTCCGCTCTCCTTCGACCTCCTCCTTGATCCTGTCTTCATAGGATGGAGTTATCGGTTTACACCACGCAACCCGGCCCTTCATATGGATCGGCTTCTTCGCCCTGGGGAGATAGACCTCAATGTGCAGCAAATCGTCCTGCTTCACCTGCTGGGAACCCGAAAAGCATAACCCCCCGACACTGACATTGCGGCTTATGGCCGTATATTTTTCCGACAACACCTTTTCCCCTTTTTGATCGATGAGCTCAAATTCAACTTTCGTTTCAAGGTCATAAATAAAGTCAAAATAAATTTCCGCATCCATATTGAAACGTTTATACTTCCTTCTGTCTTTTCCCTGTTCAGTCATATTTAACTCCTAATTATGTTCATGATTTCTCACTCAAGGTAATGACAAAATCCGCATCATAAAATCATTGGCCGTTGCTATCCGTTGTTGATTTCGGCCTGATCATGTCCTCCGGCCTGACCAACCGGTCAAATTCTTCAGCGCTTAAATAATCCAACGCGACAGCCGCTTCCTTTAAGGTTATCCCTTCGTCATAAGCTTTCCTGGCTATGTCCGACGCGCGGTCATACCCGATATGAGGATTCAGCGCGGTCACAAGCATTAGGGAATCATTCAGATATTTGCGGATACTGTCTTCATTGGCTTTGATCTCGCTAACACAATGGTCCGCGAAGCCGTCACAGGCATCAGCGATCAGCCGTATCGATTGGAGCAGATTGTAAATGATCACCGGTTTAAACGCGTTCAGTTCAAAATTCCCGCTTGCGCCGGCGAGGTTGATGGTCACGTCATTGCCCATCACTTGAGCGCACACCATGGTCATGGCTTCGCATTGGGTGGGGTTCACTTTCCCCGGCATGATCGAGCTTCCCGGTTCGTTCGCGGGCAACGTGATTTCGCCGATGCCGCATCGGGGGCCGGAGGCCAGCCAGCGGATGTCATTGGCAATCTTCATCAGCGACACGGCAACCGTCTTTAAGACGCCGCTGAACTCGACCATCGCATCATGAGCCGCTATGGCCTCAAATTTATTTTCCGCCGTTACAAAAGGCCTCCCTGTGATCTTGGCGATGTGCTCAGCCGCATTTTTCGCGAATTTCGGATGCGTATTTAATCCTGTTCCGACGGCCGTTGCGCCCAATGCCAGTTCATAGAGTCTCGGCAAGGCCCCTTCCACTCTTTTCAGTCCGTTTGCCAACTGCTGCGCGTATCCGGAGAACTCGTCGCCTAACGTCAGCGGCGTTGCGTCCATCAGATGCGTGCGGCCTATTTTGATGATATCCTTAAATGCCCTGGATTTTTTATCCAGCGCATTTTGCAATTTTGTCAGGGCGGGAATCAAGAAGCCGTGGATATCCTCAACAGCGGCAATATGCATGACGGCCGGAAAAACATCATTGGACGATTGGCCCCTATTGACGTCGTCATTGGGATGAATCGGGTCTTTGCTGCCCATCTTCCCTCCGGCTAATTCAATGGCGCGGTTTGAGATGACCTCATTGGCGTTCATGTTTGTTTGCGTGCCGCTGCCGGTTTGCCAGACGACAAGGGGGAAATGATCGTTGAGCTTGCCTTCTATGACCTCATCGGCCGCTTTAACAATCAGGTCCCTTTTTTCCCGTGAAAGGACTTTGAGTTGGCAATTCACTTCAGCCGCCGCTTTCTTGACGATCCCCAAAGCGCGGATGATCCCGGGCGGGAAATGTTCGTTTCCGATCCTGAAATTCTCCAAGGACCGGGCCGTCTGCGCCCCGTAATACTTGTTCTCGGGAACCTTGACCTTTCCCATACTGTCTGTTTCTATGCGATAATTCATTTTATCCCTTAGCTTTCTCCTTGAAAATATTCAGGATGTCTATCGGAATGGGAAATAACGTTGTCGTATTGTTTTCACTGCCGATTTCGACCAATGTTTGAAGATACCGCAGCTGCAAGGACATTGGAAACTTTTGCATCAACTCTGCGGCCTGACAAATTTTCTCCGCAGCTTGAAACTCACCCTCAGCGGCAATGACCTTGGCGCGCCTTTCCCTTTCGGCTTCGGCCTGCCTTGCCATCGCCCGGCGCAACTCTTCGGATATATCAACGTGTTTGACCTCAACATTGGCGACCTTGATCCCCCACGGGTCTGTCTGTTTGTCCAAAATTTCTTGTAACTTGTCATTGATCTTTTCCCGTTGGGACAACAAGTCATCCAGTTCCACCTCGCCCGTCACGCTACGCATTGTCGTCTGGGCCATTTGGGACGTGGCATACTGATAATTTTGGACCTCGATCGTCGCTTTGATCGGGTCCATCACCCTGAAATAAACGACCGCATTGACTTTCACGGAAACATTATCTTTGGTAATTATATCCTGGGGCGGGACATCCAACGTGATCAATTGGAGATTGACGATCTTCGGGCGGTCGATCGGCCATAGCGCCAAAATGATCCCGGGGCCCTTCGGTTTTTCCAGGACACGCCCCAGGCGGAAGATGACGGCACGTTCGTATTCGTTAAGGATTTTAATGCTGTTAAATAACCAAACAATAAACAGGCCTAGAACAATCATGGGGGACATGATGCGCTCCTTTCGTACCTCTTTGTTTTTCGGTGGGGTACGTATTGTTTTCCTCTAAATCATTATTAAGGAAAAACATACGCTATTTCTTCTTGATTTTTACGATTAGCCCTTCAACCTTCTCAACAATAACTTCATCGCCTTTGTGAATGACCTCATCGCTGACAGCGTTCCAAAGTTCCCCGTGAACAAAGACCTTCCCCTTTTTCCCAGGAGAAAGGTGCGTCATGGCTTCACCAACGCCTCCGACAAGACCTTCTTGGCCTCCGTGGACTTTAGAGCGATGGGCACGAAGTACAGAGCGCATCAGAAATAACGTGATTGCTGACGTGGTCAGAGAAAAAGCGATGATTACCGATTTTGAAACACGCATGATGGGGTCAACCGACTCAAAAAGAAGCATGGATCCCAAAATGAGACACGTCAGGCCTCCCAGGGTCAGGACGCCAAACGTCGGCGTAAAAGCCTCGGCAATGAGAAGCCCTATCCCTGCGACAAGCAAGGCCAACCCGGCATAATTGGTCGGTAATGTCTGCATGCTGTAAAACGCAAGGATCAAAAACACAATCCCCAAAACGCCGGGAGCGCCAAAACCCGGATGCGTCACCTCAAATAACAACCCGTAAAATCCGAGGATCATGAGCAAATACGCTATGTTGGGATTGGCGAGTATATTGAAAAACTTCTGGCGGGGATCCATGTCAACGGATTCCACATAAGCATTTTTTGTCTGCAATACGGTTTCCTGCCCATTGATCACGACCGTGCGGCCGTCCAACTGCGCCAGTAAATCTTCGTCACTCTTCGCCACAATTTCCACGACCCCCTTTTCCATCGCTTCTTCAGACGTGATGGAATCGCTTTGCGCGACACTTTCAACCGCCCACTCGGCATTGCGGCCCCGTTCTTCGGCAATCGCCTTGATAAAAGCAACCGTATCATGAAGGATCTTGCTTTCCATCGGGCTCTCATCAGGCTTTAAAGGTTCTTCCTTTTGATCAGTTTCCTCCGCCGGTTTTTCTGCCCCTTCCTGACTTTCCTGGATCGTCTTTTTCGCTTCCTTCAAATCTTCAATAAGTTTCTTCAATTCATCCCACTCGCCGGTCCGCCGAGCAGGCAAATCGCCTATTTGGACCGGATGGGCCGCGCCGATATTGGTCGACGGCGCCATCGCCGCGACATGGCTGGCATACGTGATGAACACCCCTGCCGAACCCGCCCGCGACCCGCTCGGCGCGATATATACAACGATCGGAACTTCGGAAGTCAGCATCTTCTTGACGATCATGCGCGTTGAATTGAGCAAGCCTCCGGGCGTATCCATTTTGATAATCAGGCACTGCGCGTTTTCCTGATGGGCCCGGTCAATGGATTTAATGATGTACTCCGCTGTTACCGGATTAATCGTGTCATCATTAAGCTGAATCATGAGGACTTTATTTTGAAAAGCAGAATGGGTTGCCTGAAGGGGCAAGAAGGATAATCCC
>JAFGFL010000010.1 GCA_016931055.1 Candidatus Omnitrophota bacterium
CCTTAACGGTTTTCAAGACCGCCGCTTTCAACCGCTCAGCCACCTCTCCTCAATTGTTAAATATTATCGGATGACGATCCAGAAAAGAGAGGTGCAGCAATTGCTTCCACAGATATCCAGAAAAGCAATGCAGCCACCTCTCCCCGTCAAAATTTCTTTCCGTCAAAACCTCCGATTTTGCCGAGATCTCGGCAAATAAACTCTAGTTTATTTGCCGGACGAAATTTTGCCGAGGTAAACTCGTATCCTCAAAAATTTTGACGGGCCTCGGCATTCCGCCAAAAGCGGAATGACGTGCCCTAATGGATGTTCCCAATGAGAACACCAAAAAATGTCATCTCCCAAACATCATGAATTCACCCACGCGGGAATAATTCGCCCAAGTTTCGTCAGACAACTGCTTAAAGAATTCCGGAAACGTGAACTTCATAAAAACCAGGTCAAAAAGAAGAACTGTCACAAAAATCATAAAAACGGTCACAATAACCATCATAAAAAGATACGCCGGTTTGATAAACGCTTTTTCCTGTTGCTGCAAATCCTGGGCCGTCAGGATAACATGCATCGTAAAAGCAAATCCGGCAAAAAACATAAAATAATGGTCACTGACCTTAACGCCTAAAAGATTCACAACAGCGCAATAGACGAGCAATATAACCGTCAAATAAAACGGGATGATCCTCACAAAGATGCGGCCGATGGGAAACATGAACTGGAATATACTTGTCATGATCTTTTGGCCGAATTCATAGACGCCATCAAATTGGTAAAAAAACAAGAATAACATCAGGAAACCGAACATGCCCCATAAAAAGAATTCATCGAACTCTCCCGGGAACGACAAGATATGTCCGTGAAAGACAACACCGCAGGCCCACAATACAGGCAAAAGCAAGACCGCCATTACGATTTTGACAAGCGTTAACAGTCCTTCATCCATATGACCCTCCTCTTTTTTTTGACGATTTAGGAGATCTTCGTACAAACTGACTAAAATGACAAATGAAGAATTTCAAATGACAAATGAAATCCAAATGGCCAATTCCAAATGCGCGTTTATCCATTTGGCATTGGGATTTTGACATTCATTTGTCATTTGACATTTGCCATTTGACATTACTTAGATATTTTCGTCAGGCCGCCCATATAAGGCTGCAAGGCCTCGGGAATAAGGACATCCCCTTCTCTGGTCTGGTTATTTTCCAAAAGCGCGACAACCGTGCGGGCCAGAGCCACTCCGGAACCGTTAAGCGTGTGCGCGTATGCCGTTTTATTGGTATCTTTGCCCTTAAAACGGATATTCGCGCGACGGGCCTGAAAATCCTCAAAGTTCGAACAGCTGGACACCTCAAGCCACTTGTCCATCCCGGCAGCATGCGCTTCAATGTCGTAACATTTGGCCGAAGCAAAACTCAGATCGCCGCTTGCTAAAACAATCACCCTGTAGGGGAGGCCTAAGAGCTGGAATATCCGCTCGGCATTAGCCACCAGTTTTTCAAGTTCATCATAAGAGCTTTCCGGCTTCACGAACTTGACCAGCTCGACCTTGTCAAATTGATGCACGCGCACCAGCCCGCGCGTATCCTTCCCGTAGGACCCGGCTTCCCGGCGGAAACACGCTGTATAAGCCGTGTAATAAATCGGGAGGTCTCCTTCCTTTAAAATTTCGTCGCGGTGGATATTGGTCACGGGGACTTCGGCCGTGGGGATTAAAAACAGGTCATCCATATCCAAATGATACATATCTTCCGCCATTTTCGGCAGCTGGCCGGTGCCGGTCATCGCGTCGCGGTTGACCAAGAACGGCGGGAAGACCTCAAGATACCCGTGTTCCTTCGTATGAATATCGAGCATAAAATTGACCAACGCGCGCTCGAGCCGCGCCCCTTCACCCTTAAACAATATGAAATTCGAGCCTGAGATCTTTGCCGCGCGCTTAAAATCGATAATATCCAGCCGCTCGGCTATTTCCATATGCGTTCTCGGCTTGAAGTCGAATTGTTTCATCTTACCCCAACGGCGGACCTCTTGGTTCTTTTCCACGCCACCAACAGGAACTGATGGGTGCGGCAGATTGGGGATATTGATGAGCGCCTCATTGAGCCGGGCTTGGATATCCTTGACTTTCGGCTCCAATTGGTCGATCTTCGAAGCAATAGCTTTCATGGAAACGATTTTCTTCTTGGGGTCTTTTTTCTCCTTGATGAGACGGCTAATTTCATCATTGGCCGCGTTTTTCTGGCTGCGCAGGTCATCCAATTCCGCGAGCAGGTCGCGTCGTTTCTTATCGTGCTTAAGGATCGTGTCCAGATCGGCTTTCGCGTTCTTGGCCGCTAAACCCCGTTTTACGGCATCCCTGTTTTCCCTGATAAGTCTTATATCAAACATAATCGTTATGACTGCCTTGGTTTATGTGCTGGAGCCAAAATGTTCCTTGAAGATTGCCGTGATCTGCCCGGCCAGCAGTTTAGGCTTGATCGGTTTGCAAATATAATTTGCCGCGCCTATGTCAAAACATTCCACGATATTGTTAGGCGAATCAACCGCTGTCAGAAAAACAAACGGAATGTCTTTTAATTCCGGGTCTTCCATCATCTGCTTGTACATCGCGACCCCGTCCATTTCAGGCATGCGGCAATCAGAGAGGATCAAATCCGGCCTTTCCTTTTTTGCGAGTTGAAGGCCGGCAACCCCGTTTTCCGCCGTTAACACCCGATGCCCCATTTTCTCAACCGTCCGCTTCAAAAGAGTCAAATCAACCTTGTTGTCATCCACAACCAAGACACAGCGGCAGCCAAAATCCTCTTTTGGAGCTTTTTTGATCCCCCATCGTTGGAGCAGCTCTTTTATCATATTCTCTCTTTGAAAGCTCTTAATAACAAAAAATTACGCTTAACGAAGCGTAAATATATTTTAATAGTAATATTAATCTATCATACCCGCTTTAAAAATCAAAGCACTTTGAGGATTTCCCTATTGAGCAGGAAAAGGTAAGGATACCAACTTCAAGACCATTGGTTCTTTATCATTAAAACATGGGAAGTTTTGCTTCTTCCATTATGTCCCCGGAAATGATCTTTGGGGTAAGGAAAAGGACTATTTCTGTCTTACGGACAAGGTCGTCTTTACTTCGAAAGGCCATTCCCAAAAAGGGAATATTTCCTAAAACCGGTACTTTTTTGGTTGTTTTGATCTTCTCTTCCTTAATGAGCCCACCGATGACAATAGTCACCCGATCCTTAACAATAACTGTCGTCTCGGCTTCAGAGGTGTCAACAACGGGGATCGTGTTATTGTTGCCGGTCGTGATATTCCGGACCACCGAGCTAACCTCGGGCCTGATCTTCATAGTAATAAAACCGTCTTCGTGAATCGTTGGGATTACAAACAGCTTAACACCGACATCGATAAAACTGACGCTTTCGGCCGATGTGGTTGGCCCAGCGGAAGGGGTTGTCGTCGTGGTAGTGACATAAGGCTCCGTTGACCCAACCAGTATTTTCGCTTCCGTATTATTGACAGCCGTAATGCGCGGTGAGGATAATATTTCGGTCTGGCCAACCATGCGCAGAGCCTCAATCAGCACGGTGTATTGATCTGCCGCAATCGTACCGATACCAACTTTTCCCCGCTTTTCCATACTGCCCAAAATATCAAAATCACTGGCTAAATTTAAGCCATGATAATCCGAGACCATGGCTTCCCAATCAATCCCAAATTTATTCTCGTCGCTTAAAGTGACCTGAAAGATCTTTGCCTCGATAAGAACTTCCTTGTTTTTTTGATCGAAAGCTTCAATCAGCGCCCGGATTTCCTTTAGCTTCGCAACGGTATCCCTCACGATGAGCCTGTTTGATCGGCCGTCAACCCGCATAACTCCTGTCGACGGTGTGAGCAATTCGCTAATCTTCTGTGACATGTCCCCGGCATTGGCATAATTCAGGATAAATATTTCCGTCTGGTTTAAGATGTCCATTTTTTTAATGACCCCATCCATTTGATCCAAAATCTTTGGTTCATCAATTAGAATAAGAATGCCAGCATTTTGATCTGCAATGACTTTCCCAGCCGGGCTTTTCATCTGGTTTAACACGGCAACCACATCGGCGGTCTTCAGAAAGGACAATTGTTCAATCCGCGTCTCTGTTTTTTGCCCGAAACGGTAGCCAAATATTGTTTCATATTCTTTATCCGTCATAATCCGGATTATGTTCTCGCCATCTTGAACGTACGCCCAACCATAAGCCGCAACGATAATCCGCAAGACTTCACGGGCCTCGACATCTTTCAAGAAAACTGTTACCTTTCCCTTGATATTTTGACCCGCCACAATATTCAAACCACTCTTCTGGGAAATCAGTTTCAGGACATCCAAAATCTCCATCGCTTTGAGGTCAAGAACATCAATCATAACCGCAGGTTCGGGAGATCGCGTCTTCTCTTGACCAACTGCCCCTCCTCCTGTATCTTGAAAACTGGACAAATCCTCTTTCCAAGTTTCATCCATAATATCGGTTTTGGCAAAAACTGTTCCCGCAGACAGGAAGCTTAACAATGCCAGAAGTCCCCTCAAACTGCAAGTCGTATTGTTTTTTCTTATCATAACTATGGTCCCTTCTTTATGATTCTCAAATTTTAGTCTTGCCCAGCAGCAACGCCACAACTTGAAATCATATTTTGCGACTCCAAGATTTTGAATTCCTGCCCCATTAATTGAAACATTAAAACTACGGCGCCATTTCAATCCTTTCGCCGTTGTATATAAAAATCACTTTATCTTCCTTAATGTCTTTTAAAAGCGCCGACTCGAAGCTCTCGCCTTTAGACAAAAAATGGATCTGATTCTCTTTTATGTCCTCAACAACGGCTTTCGAATCTCCGTCAAGAAGGATGCCGATTAACTTAATGCGTTGATACAGAGTTGGCATTGTTTTTTGTATATGTGTTGTGTTTGGCTCAACTTTGCAGTTAACCGGCTTGAAAGGATCCCGCTTCAGGACCCTTTCTTCATACGCGCGAAAAGGCTTAACCTCTTTGGACAATAACACGACAGGCGCCACTTCTCGTGAAGCGGCCTGACTATCGTCAGGCATCAAAACAGCATGCTCAATTGGCGCGTAGCACTTTGACAGTACATACCCCAAAAGAAGGATAACCAAAATAACCAGACCGCGATTAATACTATCCAAAGACCGTGCTTTGTTCTTCTTTTTTGAATTTCGAAATGTTTGTTCCATGTTATCTTTTTCCTGATCCAACTCGTCATCGGCCTTCTGTCAACACAGACCCCGTTCTTTCCTCGCGGAAATCCAAAGGAATAAATACCTTACTTAAAACAAGGCGCGTCGTGATCATTGATTCATCAGTCCTGCTCAACTTCTCAAATTCCAACTCTTCAACATCAAAGAAATGCGGTTTCTGTTGCAGCAGATACAAAAATCTGATAATGCCCCTAAGATCACTGTTGGTTGTCAAACTAACGGAAAACTGGTAATCAAGCCCGTTGCCCTTAACCTCTCCAGGCTTTAAATCCATGACCTGTAAGCCCTGTTTACGGGCCGATCCTCCGATCTCGGAAAGGATCGATGATGTTATCTCTTCTTTCGTGCCATTCCGGCCAAAGTGATTCAGATAAGCATCATATTGCGCGTGTACTGCTTTCAATCGTTGGATCACTTCTCTCTCCCGAATCAACCGTTCTTTCTGTTGGGCGATTTTTTCATCAAGCCATTCTTTCTTTTCTTGCAGAGGCAAAATCAAACCGTTATAAACGACGGCCAGACTCACCACAGCAAAAGTAAGACCAAAAATTATTTTTTCCCTTTTATTTAAATGCCTGATCATAATCCGTCCCCTTGATTATGGCCCAATTGCAACGCAATCTTAAAATCCATAACCGGCTTGTTGGCCATCGTCCGTTTCGTGGCAAATTTCAAATCGACATCCGAAAAACAGGACGACTGAATCAAGCGCGCCTGGAATTCTGTAATATCGGCATGCGTTTCTGCGTATCCCTGGATCCATACGTTTCGTTTCTGGTCAAGCGACAACGTCCTGTAGGTAACCTCAACCGGTGTGAGATGATTCAACTCATCCATCAACTCCGGGATAAAACGAAAATTGTTCATCCTCCGGTCAAAGGAAGCCGCAAGCTGTTTTTTGCGCGCAATCTCTTCTAACCCCGGCTGGAGGCGGCTGATTTCGTCTTTTAAAGACCGGAGATACGCACACTTTTTGTGGATATCGATCACCTGCCCGCAAACGATCAAACTTACGGCGACAACGAGAAGCATACATTTTCCCGCCAATCGGCGGCGCTCACTTTTTTTGCGCCTGAAGTCATGGACCTCCCTGGGCGACAGATTCACCCAATGCTTCGTGTCCGATAACATAATTCCCGCTGGCGCAATGATCGATGTCTCGCCAAGACTTTTTGGATTTCCTTTTACATCAACCGCACAAAATATACCGTCCAAAGGATCGGCCATCTCTACCGGTCTCCCACACGCCGCTTCTAAAGTTGTACTTAATGCAGCCCCTTCACTGGGCTTCGATAATATCAATACTTTATTAATACACGGACCTAAATGATCTTTATGATAAGCTTCCAGGCTTAATCTTATTTCTTTAATGAATTCTTCTTGAGCACGTGAACGCAAACACTCTCTCCCATATAAGATATTTCTCGAGAAGAATAATTTTCCCTCAGAGCAAAAACAAATTTCAGTATTGCGCGCATCGATATTCAGAAGGGCAATTGGCTCCGTGCTTAGGTTTTTTCGCATTTTCTTCTGGTAGTTCAGCCAGCCTAAAACGCCCAAACAACTCAAAGTTAATCTGCCTTCTTTGATCCCTGCCCTATGCATGATCCGGTAATATCTATTCACCACACTCTTCTGAATAATGGCAACGAGTATTCTGCTGAAACCCTGATCGTCCTTATCCAACAGAAGATGCCGGTAAATGACATCTTCGACCGGATAGGGGATTTTATCCAAAAGCTGAAGCCCTATCATGTCTTCAATTTCACAAAGGTCATCTGAAGGGAACTTGACCTGCCTTAGGATAACATTCCGGCGGGGCACCACCAAAAACGGGTCATGAACTCGATCAGGAAGTGAGGACATCATCTCTTTCAGGCGATTGATGACTTCCTCATCTGAATCGGCGTTGACCGGATAAACATCGCAGAATGTGATGACATCCTTCCCCTGCATCATTCTTGATTGGAAAAGCTTAATATCCGTACTTGTAATTTCAATTGCCGTTATCGCTTTTTTCATAGTCACATCACTCCAAGTCCCAAGGTCAACTCCCGGTGTTGAAATTAATCATCCTCCTTCATCCTTCCTGCGTTACCCTGATCACTTCCTGCAGGGTCGTCACTCCGTCTTTGACCTTATCCCATCCGGACTGCCGTAATGTCTTCATGCCGAAGGTGACCGCTTTCTCCTTGATTTCACCAGCCGTCGCCCGCCGCAAAATCAGTTTCTGTATATCATCATTTATCACCAGAAATTCATAAATCGCTTCGCGCCCGCTGTATCCGGTCATGTGACAGGCATCGCATCCCGCATGTTCATAAATGGTCGCTCCAGGTGCAAAAGAAACCTGCTCATTAAATCCCCTCATCATTTCCGCGGTTAAGGTAACGGCTTTTTTACATTGACGGCATACGCGGCGCACCAACCGTTGGGCAATGAAACACCGTATCGTACTCGTAATAAGATAGGCCTCTATTCCCATATCCAAAAGTCGCGCTACGCCGCTTGCGGCATCATTGGTGTGTAGAGTTGAAAAGATCAAATGACCGGTCAATGCTGCCTGAATCGCCGTCGTAGCGGTTTCCATATCCCGCACCTCGCCCACCATCATGATATCGGGATCATGCCGCAGCATCGACCGCAGGCCGCGGGCGAAGGTCAACCCAATTCCCGGGTTGATCTGTATCTGCGTGATCCCCTTAAGCTGATATTCGATAGGGTCTTCGATCGTGATAATTTTTTGGGTATCGGTATTCATCCTCGCCAAACAGGCATACAGGGTCGTTGTCTTGCCGCTGCCGGTGGGGCCGGTCAGGAAAATAATCCCGTTGGGCTTCTTGATCAATTCTTCCAGAACCCCTTGCTCAAAGTCCGAAAGCCCAAGATCCTTCAGGCTAAAGAGTTTTGTTGTGTTCAAAATTCTTAAGACAATGCTTTCCCCGCATGGCGTCGGCAAGAACGAGACCCGCAGGTCCAAATCGGCAGTGCCTACGCGGACCTTAAAGCGGCCGTCTTGCGGCAGCCGCTTCTCGGCAATATCCAGATTGGACAAGATCTTAATCCGCGAGCGTATGGCATCCTGAAAATGCCGTATATTTTTCGGGGCCTTCGCATCATACATCACGCCGTCAATCCGGTAGCGCACGCGCAGCTCATTGGCAAACGGTTCGATGTGAATATCGGTTGCGCCGTCTTTATACGCCTCTAATAAAATCTGGTTGAGAAATTTGCTGATCGATGCCTCGGATTCAATCTCTTCGATATCCGTGATATCATCTTTCGCCGAAGGCATCGGACCTGCTTTATCCATCATCCGTTCGATCGTATCGGCCCCGACGCCGTAATACAGGCGTATGGCTTCAAGGATGTCCTGCGTACCGGCTAAAACGAATCTCATGCGGCTGGCCACCGCAAGGCTGATTTCATCAAGCCTGTAGACATCATTCGGGAACTCTGCCGCGACAATCAAAATATCGTTTTCCAGTTTTACAGGAACGACCTTATAACGGATTGCAAATTGAGCAGGGATCAAAGAGATGATTTCCGGCCCAATGGAAAGATCTTTCAGACACACATAATCGACATTCCATTGATTGGCTAAGGCGGAAAGAAGGTCTGATTCCCGATGAAGAAAGCCGAGTTCCATCAAGACCTTCCCTAATAACTGCTTTGTTTCTTTCTGTTGCGCTACCGCGACTTCCAGTTGATCCGGTCGGATGATATGATCCCCCAAAAGCAACTGCCCAAGAAGCGGCCTTGATCCCGTCGATATTAAAGTATCTTTTTCTTCTGTTGTCATTTTCATTAGAAGTTATTTTAAACATTCCTACAAATATTGCCTTTTTAACAGAAGCGCTCCCCAACCAAATCCATAATAAACTATAGCCGGCAGTTCGGGAACAACGGGATTATTTGGCGGCACCTCTTCTTCAACCAAAGCCAAGGACAACCTGGAATCAACGCTCATGCCCGGAGAAAATAAGGCGCCTTGCGCTTCTCTTAAGCTTGAATGCAAAACAAATTCGCTTCCTTCCCCATCCGGGAAACGGGTTATGGACTGGTTTTTGTCACCGATACTCCCATAGATAACCTGATTGATCAACGTCGATTGATCATCAAACAACGAGACAGTGTCGCCAGAATTGTTTAGGCCCAAAGCGCCTGATGAGGCAATCTGCCAATGAATATCAGGCCATAAAGGCGACCCTCCGCCGAAAATCACCAAAAATGAATACGGCGACAAAATCGTATCTAATGGAAAAATATGCCGCGTGGATACATTGTCAGCCAGTGACCAACCGGAAATATCCATTCCAGCCGGACTAGCGTTTAATATTTCAATAAACTCATCATCACTTCCTGAGCGCACGCCGTCGTTATTCGCATCTCCAGTCAAATCAGCCGCAGGATCGGCGAACACTTCATTGATCATCACTGATGCCTTAGCCGGCGATATGGCCGTGAGTAAAATCAAAAACATTAATAACAGATTTCTTTGTTTCATTTCAAATCTCCTTTTAAATATATTGATTTGGTTTACGAACTGCCATTATAAATTAAAATTTGAGACAAACTTACCTCCCTTTGCGGCAAACAATTGATCACGCCTCCTAAACCCAGAATCCTGTTCCTGCAGCTGCTCCACGGATATTCAAACGGAGAACGGGAATATCCCTCTTTAACGGGAATAAACTCAACCGATTTGACCGTTTCCACAAGATCATGATTGTTGTGGATGATGACGCTCTTATACCTATCCCCCCAAACTTTTCCGAGCCCGTTGTAGCGCCTGTTAAAAAACAACGCATAGCACTGGTTGAGGCATTGCATGAACAGCGGCAATTTACGCGCATCGCTTGGATAAATGACGAGATAAGAGGCCGTCGGCAGAAGACAATAGGCATATACACTTATTTGAAACCGCAGCTTGTACTTCCGCAGCATTTTTATGTACTGCCCATAATCGGAATCCATCAAAAATATCTTTTGGTTCCGATGACTGCGCATCTGGGCATAATACCAATATCCGTCTTTTAAAAACCTTGCCATTCTCGCCATTCTTTGACTCCATAGGGAGCATTCATGCGTACCCCTCTTTTTTCCCCTTGAAGGAGATTACCCCCATTCTTGATACTTCTTTTTAACCAACGTTAAAAAGATATGAATGCCCCCTTATATAAAAATATTATTCCTCCTTATAAGCCGAAAGAACCGTTTCTGAAATCCGATCACGGATTTCCTGGGTCAAACACCGGACGGTGTCATACCACTTCTTGTCTTTGGCCTGCTCCCGCGGCATAGAAACAAACAATCCCTTTTTCCCATCCATGACCCTAACCCCTTTGATCAATAAAGCATCATTGATGACAATATCGGCAAAGGCCTTCAAAGGGCGGTCTGTTTCAAACCGGTACATCCTTTGAACTTGTATTTCCATCGTACCTACATCCATGCCATCCATCCTTTCTTTTTAATAACTCTTTTTCGAACTCTATTAAATTTCACTAACAGCCACGAGCGATATTTTTTGTTGTGTGTTGTCTTTATTTTGACTTTTTTGCTTGTTTCTGCTCTTTTTGCCCTTCACCGGCAACTATGTCTTCCTTAAAACAAGTTTTACAAGGGCCGTAACCTTCTTCGATCGCCTGCTTTTTGTCCATCTTAGTCACGTTCTCCTTGTTCTTAATCAGCCGGCAATCTTCCTTGTGATACTTCGTTCCCTGCTGCGTGATATACACATCCTCCGCAGCGGCGTAGGTCGTTGCTGATAAAAACATCGCTAACATCCCAATTACTAATAATTTGTTAATCATTGTTTTTCCCTCCTTTTGTCGCCTCGTGACTATTAGTGAAATCCTTTATTGTTTTCATTTGGTCAATGTGCTTGCTAAATCCTCCGCCAGTTAACGCATCAATAAGCGCGGTCAGCTCAGCCACCCGCATTTCCCTCTCGGCTTTTATCCGCCAATCCGCAGATTCATCCAAAGCAAGATCCCATTGGGTCCTGCGGCGTTCAAAATACAAACGCGTAATTTCATTTAAAATATCTTCCCGCAGTTCCACCATGAGCTTTGATCTTGAGTCGATCGTCGTTTGATCAGTACTCCATATCAATCCGGAGAGATCCCAAGACAAGGAGGCATCCCACCCGATGTTTTCACCCCGCGTTTTGTCGTCGGGGCCCACATAATGCAAGCCGCCGCCCGTATACGATCCCCAGATGCTGTCAGAACTGCTCCAATCCCTGTCCGAGTCAACCCCAACACTCAATTTGGGAAACCAGGCTTTTCGCCTAGCCTGAGTCCGCCATGTCTTAATTTTTTCGGAGCTCACTTCCGCATAATTAATCGCCATTTGATGGGCTTCATTAATCGTTGGCTCAAAATCAAATTCCGGCCAATGTTCAGGTTCTTTCGGAACTTCCGTCATAGCTGTCAACTGCCCGGCATTTCTCTCATTAGAAAAAGAGAGCGCTTTCCCAAATGATAAATAAAAGATTCCCTTATCCGTAGCCGCATAAATATCTCCCTTAGCATTTTTTGCTAAACAATTGACCCTATTGGTCTCCATTCCCTGATAAACAGGCATCCATTTCCCATTATCAAAGAAAAACGCTCCCCTTTTGGTTCCGGCCATCAACGCTAAAGAATCTTGCTGTGATTCCATGTCATTTTTAAATTGAGCAGAGGCATTTTCAAAGACCGCCAAAGACGTCAGATCTCCAATCGCCAAACTGCTCGTTGGTATGGTCTCCCAATGCATTCCTTCGTCTAAGCTGATATCAATACTTTGGTCTGAAGCAACAATAAGATGGGGCTTTTGACAATCATTTATCGATAAAGATCGGATTGAGCCGCCATCCCCGTTTATAAAGTTTTCCTCTAACGGGTCCATTTCCTCAGTCTCTTTACCGATGCCCAGGGAATAAATCTTCTGAATTTTTTGATTGTTTCTTTCCAGTCTGAAAACAGCCTGGTCAGTTGCCAAATAAAGGAAATGCCCATCAGCGGCCATGTCATAAATTGGTTTATCGTCCAATCCTTCCTTGAACTGAATCCATCGTGTCTCCAGGTCGCTTTTGTAAAATAATCCCTTTGTCGTGCCGCAATAGACCCGGTCATCATCACGAATAACGGACAAACACTGCCGTGAGGCCTCGTCAGAGGCAAAATAAATCTTCTCCCAAGTCCTGCCTTCATCTGAGCTTTCAAACAAACCCGCATTTGTACCCACGTAAACGCTTTCAGGATAACCAGCTGGTATAAAAATATCATTGACCCCTTTCATTTCCCCCGAAAGCCTTAAAACCATCTGGTAACTTTTTCCCGCATCGATGGATTGATAGACTGCCCTTGAAGTCCCAGCATAAATATGTGAATCATTCGTTGGATGAACTGCCAATTTCTCAACATCTGACTCATATATGCCGTATCCCATCTTTTGCCATACCAGAGCATGTTCAGAAAACCCCAAACTGGCACAAACAATGATTAAAATAATAAGTGTCCGAAGTTTCATAACATCGCATCCTCGTAAATTTTTTTAATGCTGATCATGGATAATGCCTTGAAAACGGATTCTTTAAGCAAAGGATTGTTGCTCTCGACAATTTTTAAATAAGTCCCCATGTAATCTAACATTGCCTCCAAGCACAATTGCTCCCGCATGATGCGCAAGATACAAAATACCGTATAGACAGCAATGAAATTCGAGGCGTTATTAAACATGCGCGGGAACTTCTTTGCCGATTTTGAGCGCTTACAATTATTTTTTTCTTCTGGCTTCATAATCAATAACCTCCAATGAAGAAAGTTTAGCACAAGATTGATAATTTGTCAAATTTCCTTGTCCATTTGACAAATTTGTAACTATATGGTTTACAAAGGGTTACATTATAGTATAATAATTCTTCAAATATTTTTAGAATTATTTGACTTTTCCATAATTTCCTTTACTATTCAACAAATCGTGCTACACTGAAGACTGAAGAAATTGTCAAAATTCAATAACCTTTAAACAGGGGATGCGGCCATGTATATAGGGAAGAGACTGAAAGAATTGCGGGCGGCCAGGGGCATGAGCCTCTCCAGCCTTGCGGAAAAAAGCGGTGTCCAGATCGCCACGTTAAGCCGGATCGAGCACCTGAAGATGACCGGGACCCTTGAATCTCACATGAACATCGCCAAGGCGCTTGATATCGACATCACCCAGCTCTACACCGGCATTATTAAGGAAGAGGATAAAGTTGACTTGCGAACGGCTAAATCGGCAACTGATGTCTTTGTCCACAGCGACAAATCTTCGTATGAGATCCTCACATCCAAAGTTTCATCCAAGAAAATGATGCCCATTCTGCTTAAGATCGATCCGGCCGGAAAGACCAAGGGAGAAAAGGAGCAAGGCGGAACGGAAAAATTCATTTTTGTGCTGGAGGGCAAGATAGAGGCAAGAATCGGCAAGGAGGCTTATTCCCTCTCGAAATATAACACGCTATATTTCGACGCCTCTTTGGAACATTATCTGGTCAATAAAGGAAAATCAACGGCCAAAGTATTGTGCGTGACTACGCCGGTACACTTATAAAGGAAAGACGGAATGAGCGAAGCCTCCGCGAGGAAAATACTTATCTGTGATGCCGATGAAAGCATCCGCGAATCCCTGAAACTGGTCTTAAGCGACCATTATGACCTGATCCTGACCGATAACGGCGAACAATGCCTGGATTGCCTCGAACATGATAAAACCATCGGGCTCGTTCTTTTAGACATGCAAACAGCCAGGATCAACGGCCTTGAAGGATCTAAAGCCATAAAAGAAAAACATCCCGCCCTGAATATCATCGCCGTTACGAATAATAAATCTTCTGATCCAATTCCCGGGATCTCTTCGCAAGATATTTGCGGATATATCAGAAAGCCTTTCAAAGGCGATGAAATATTAGATATGGTCAGAAGAAATATCGGGTAGGAGGCGCAAAACAGGAAAAGGAATTAAGCCTCTCCCTTTTCAAATAACTCCAACATGGCCCGGGCGGGAAGCGGGCAGAATTGGGTGCCTATATTCTTTTCAATTTCCGTAATTGCTTCTGCTTTGGCAAGGCTTTCACGATAAGGCCGGCTGGACGTCATGGCGTCATACGCGTCGGCCACTGCGATGATCGAAGCAGAAACCGGGACATTCTCCCCATCTAATCCTTCAGGGTATCCTTTCCCATCATAACGCTCATGATGATAGAGAATGCCGTTGTAACATTCCTGCGGCAAGGAAAGCGGATTGATGATTTCCGCTCCTTTGACAGGATGCAGCTGTATAATCCTGCGTTCCTCTTCGGTCAGGCGGCCGGGCTTATTGAGGATGCTCTCGGGAACCGCGATCTTCCCGATATCGTGCAGCAAGGCCGCTATGTATAAGTTCTCGAAAAATGTTTTATCGAATTGCTCCGACCCGTTTTCTACCATCTGGCGGGCGATGGCCATCGAATATTGCGTGACGCGTTCCGTGTGGCCGCGCGTGTAAGCGTCCTTGGCTTCGATCGTTGAGCCTAAGACATTGATCGTCTGCAAGAACAAATTGCGGTTGCGCTCTGACTGCGCCTTAAGACGGGTGAACAATTGGGCGTTGCGGATGGCCATCGCCGCGTCAGACGCAAGGGCTGCGAAGAAATCCAGTTCTTCCTGGCTGAATTTGGACTCATCATATTTCTCCCCGAGAAGAAGGATAACCATCAGCTTGTGGCGGTAATACGCCGGGACGCATGCCACCGAATTGAGCATTTCCATCTGTTCATTGACCTTATGGAGCAGATCCATGATTTCATGGCCGTTGCCGTTTTTAATGACCATCTCATGCCAGATGAGCCGGTTAATATCTTCGGAGACAATGCCGTTACGGTTATAGGTCAGATGTTTGTATTCTTTGCGGCTGAACAGCTTGATCAAGGGGCTCTCCTCATTGAAACGCGTGAATCCGGCAGGGATCTTGATGCCGGATTCTCCCCGGGAAATACTCAAGACATAGGCGTCCCGATCGGCTTCATACAAGATCATGGCGGCATGCTTGATCTGCAGTTTCCGCACGATCATCCGGACGATCAGCTTGATCAGAAGCTTGGGATCATGGATCATGATCATGCTCTTACTGGCAGCCTCAAGTTCTTTTTTGAAGTCAATTTGCATGGACACTTATTTTTAGCTCCTTCATGACAATCTTCTCCAGCTCCTCTAAAATCAACGGCTTGTGGATATAACCCTTCACACCCAAATTGTTTGCCTCATCGATAATAGAGGGGTCCTCGGCGCCGGTCACCATGATCACCTTGATATCGTTCTTTTCCTCCCGCAGTTTCCGCAATACTTCCATGCCAGACAATCCTTCCATCTGGATATCCAAAAGCACAAGGTCCGGCCGGTGCCGGCCGATAATATTAAGGGCCTCATCGCCCCCACTGGCGATCGACACGTCAATTCCCCGCTTTTTAAAGAATCGTTTGGCAAATTCACGGACATCAATCTCATCATCGACAATCAATAGCTTTGACATTTTTATTCCTTTCAACAACCTTAAGGCTTCAACACTTCAAACTTTTCACTTCTCTCTTCTCTCTTCTGACTCTAATAACCTACCCCTCAACCATGGACGGAAGAAGGATGACCGTTTGCGATCCTTCTTTGTACAGGGATGTGAATTTCACCTGCCCTCCGTGGTTTTCTTCGATGATCTGGCGGATCACATATAGCCCTAAACCGGTCCCTTTTTTGCTGGATAATTTCGTCGTAAAGAACGGCGTGAACAATTTCTCAATATTTTCCGGCTTTACGCCGATCCCGTTATCTTTGATCACAATCTCAAGTTTCCACCCTTTGCGCGCCGCGAAAAACTCCAGGGTCGGCTTATAGCCGTCTTCGTTCAACTCCTCCTTGCGCTGCATCATCGCGTCATAGGCATTATCGATGACATTAAAAAAGACTTCCTGCAGCTGCGTGAAATTGCCCTTGATGCCGGGGATATTCTTCTCAAAGTTCCTGACGATCCTGATCTGGTTCAGCTTTATTTTGAACTGGGCCATCTCAACGGCCGAATCCAAAAGCTTGTCGAAACCGATCTCTTCAAACCCCTCTGACCCTTTGCGCGTATATTTTAAGAGCCCTTCAACGATCTCTCCGCCCCGCTTGACATTGTCCTCGATCCTGCTGAGCGAGAATTCGATCTCATCCAGGAACGCCTCCATGCCCGCAAAATTCTTTTCCTTTTTTTTTGACCGGATCGTGTCCAGGGCATCCCCTGCGATAAAACCCATCGCGTGCAGGCGGTTATTGATCTGGTGCGATAACCCGTCAGCCATGGTCCCGACAGTCGCCATCTTTTCCGCTTTGATCAACTGGCTGTGCGTTTCCTTCATCCGTTCATAGAATTGCGCGTTCTCGATCGCCAATCCCGCCTGGTTCGCAAGGATCGTGAAGACGGCCATGTCGTCCTTGGTGTATGATTTTTTCGCTTTTTTATTTCCCAAAATCAGAATGGCGATCAGCTTCTGATCAATAAAACTCGGGACGATCAAGGCGCTGTCAAGCTGTTTCATGATATCCGCGATCTCTTTGAATTCCTTTGCGTCGTTATCCCTGACATATTGCTCGATCTCTTCACAAATGACCGCCTTTCTGTATTCTTTCAGATAAACGACCAAAGGCGAATCCAGTTCCATCACGCTGACCTGTTCCCTATTTTTGTGCTTCCAACCTCTCGAAGCCTTAAGCGTGAATTGCCCGGATTCTTCATGAAGCAGATAGACCTCCGCGTGTTCGACGCTGACAGCCTTTGTGATAATATGGACCACCAGTTTAAGCAGGCGCTTTAATTCTTTGATTTGCCCCATCCCCAATGACGCCTGCTGCAATGTCATTTGGTATTGGCGTTGTTCCTGAAGCAAGGCCTCTTCAGCCCTCTTTTGGATGAAGAGATATATGAAGGGCCCTATAGTCGCAAAAACAGCCATAAGGGAAACGGGCATCAGCCACAAGCCGCTTCCCAAATACTTCATCCCAACGCCAAAAGGGATCCCCAAAACCAGCGTATAGACAAAGATAAAAATCCCTGCCCGCGTAAAAGCGATCCTGATATCAAGCAATTGGTATTTGATAATGGCATAGGCAACCAGCGATATATAAACCGATACGAAAATGTTGCCTATCGGAGGAATGGGGATATCAAACCATAGCGGAAAATTCGTAAAGGCGCCCAGCCAGCCGATCAGGGTCGCGGTCAGGACATACCTGAGCTGGGTCTTTCGCTCTCCCGCCGACAACATCACGTGTTTAGCAAGAAGCCATATCCCGTAAAGGCAGATCCAGAACCACACAACGCAAAACGGCAGGAATAACAGGCCCGCGTCAGGCCAATAAGAGAACCACATCTTCGGGCTGACGCTTTTGACAAAGAGCGGCGTAAAATTCACGAAAAAGAAGACTAGCCCGAAACCATAACAAAAATGGATAACCCCGCGCCTTTGCTGAGCAATCCTCATCAAATATAACAGATGATGCAGATAGAAAACCGGGATAAAGATCGCCCCGGCCATCAACGCGCGGCACCAAAAAAGGGCCTCCTGCCCGGCAGTCGATACTTGCCAGAAAAAATAGGAAAAGCTCCAGATGGACGCGCTTAGACAAAAAAGCGCGTAGGTAACATTCAAGGCGCGTTTTTTGTTCTTGGAAAAAACAAAGAACCCCAGAAATGCGCTGGTGATGAGATTGATCAGAGAGCTGAACGCCCAATAACTTATCATAGATATTCCGTAAAACTTCAGGACCCTGGTTGATAATACTTGTTGGCCGCCTTAATATACTGCAATATCCCCTGCTGCTCGTATTGGAACTTGATCTCGTCTTTCTTGAATCCCGCATTCATGAAGATATTCCGAAAGTTGTCGTCGTCACGGTACACCAATTCCCATTCGCCCACCCATTCCATGAAGTGAACGGACGGATTGCTGTACTTGTCCCGGACATCCGAAATGATCATTTCGCCCCCGGGGGCCAGAAGCCTCCTGAGATTCGCGATCAATTTCGTGGCCAGCCGCTCTTCAAAGTAGTCAAAAAGCCCCGTGGAATATATAAAATCATACTTTTTGCCGATTAAAGCATCGATATCTTTCCGGAAAGCGATCCGGGTCGCGTTTTCTTTTATGAAATGGACATTGGGATATTGTTCCAATAAATCTGAAGCGAATTCTATGGAATGCTCGTCATTGTCATAGCAGTCGAACGTTGCCCGCGCGCATAAATCATTTTCTTCCGAAAGCAATTCTCTGATCTCCCGGCACGGTCCCGAAGCGAGGTCCATGATCCTGATCGGCTGGCCCTGTTTCTTCCTTATGAACCGAGCGATGAACCGCTTGAAATCGTCCTTCCTGTTCCTGACAGCCACAGAGATCGCTGACATTTGGATGTAATTGTCAAAAAGCCGCTCGAAGCCGATCGTCGTCGGATCGTTTTCGTAGATATCTTCGATAATCTTGAAATCGCCGGCATATCCGTAGGGCTTGCGCAGGATCCAGCCCGTCAGCTCTCCCCTTTCAAAGATCTTGCGGATCTTTTTGACGAAGAGATTCTTGAGTTTGTACACTTTGTCTTCTTGCCCGGAAGCCATATTCTCTTTTTCAAAATTCATAATATCGCGGAAAATCAGGTCGACCTCCCAATTGAACTCGCTCTGGAACCTCCCCCATTCCTCAGGGTTTTTTAAGAGGCAGTCTTCGATCTCCCGGGCCCTTTTCTTATAATGGTTGACCTTTGTCCTTAAAGACGCTCCAGTCATATCTGCCACTGTCTTTGAATCCATCTTTAGCTCTCCGCCATTTTCAACAACTTCCCAGGCATGCTTATTCTCCCAATGTGTTTTTGATCCGGCCGACCAGATCCGCAATATCGAACGGTTTGTAAATATAGTCGATGGGATCCAGCGCCTTGGCCTCATTCTCGCATTCTTTATCCGCGTAACCGGTAATAAAAATAACAGGCGGCCTCCTCTCCCCCTTTTCATCAAGGAATTGATAGATGGCCTTGACCGCCTCGATTCCGTTCAAGCCCGGCATCCTGATGTCGGAAATGATCAGGTTAAAATCTTCTTCTTCGACCATCACGATTGCGTCCCGGCCCGTCTTTGCGATGAACGTTTCGTAACCGCTTTTTTCCAGCAATTTCGCGAGCGACCTAATGATCAGTTCCTCGTCATCAATCACCAAAATCTTTTTTGCCATAGAGGTTCTCCTTAACTTGTATTTTTACTTTGATCAACGGCCGTTTAATCACCGGCATGACTTGACTCCGCAACCAAAGAATGCCGGGGCAGAGTAATCGTGAAGGTCGTGCCTTGGCCGACTTCGGATTTGACCGTAATGCGCCCTTTATGTTTTTCTATGATCGACTGGCAAATCGAAAGGCCGAGGCCGAGGCCCTTCCCAACATCTTTCGTCGTGAAGAAAGGATCAAAAATCTTTGGGATGATGTCCTGGGCAATCCCTTTGCCGTCGTCTTTGATATCCATCTTGATCCGGTTATCCGTCCTTGAAAGCGTTAGATGAATGTCCCCTTTTTTCTTATGCTGCATAATGGCATCGCGGGCGTTTAAAATGATATTGGTCATGACTTGCTCCAGCTCATTGCGATTGCCCATGACAGGATAATCGCCTTCTTCGGCCTCTAAAATAATTTTGACATCCTCCTGCTCTAATTGATACTCTAGAAACGCAACGGTTTTTTTCAGGGCATCCAGCACGTTAATTTTCGAAACTTCGCTGGTCTTCATCGGTTTTTTAGCATACGTCATCAGTTTCTGTACGATCATACGGCAGCGCTGGGTCGCCTCCTCGATAAGCTCAAGCGAATCCCGGTCCACCTGAACCTCCTTCTTGTCGCTAAAAGCCAAAAGCATCTGCACATTGGTTAATATGGCCGTTAAAGGATTATTGATCTCGTGAGCGACGCCGCCGGACAAGGTGCCCACCGTGGCTAATTTCTCTGCCTGGATCAGCTGTTTCTGGACGGCAACCAGCTCTTCAGAACGCAGCGTCACCTGCTCCTCAATATTCTGGTAGATCAACGAATTCGAGATCGCAATGGCCGACTGGTTCTTTAAAGTAGTGAGAAACTGAAAATCCAATCCGCTATACCGGCGAAGATTGGCTTTTTTGGCAAGATTAATTATGCCTAATAACTGTTCATTTAAGATAAGGGGTATCGCGACCGTCGCCCCCGCCGAACGGAAATAGTCATTCGCCACCTGTTCAATGGACGCGTAAATGGGATCAAGCTCGATAAATTCCCTGTACACAATGCGGTTATATTCCTTAAGCCATTTCAGAAAGCCATCCCTTCCGTCAAATTCCGCAGAGCGGCCCACATCCCCGGTCCTGTTAGCCACGGCATACTTCTTCTGTTTCTCATTATAAATAAAAATGTCCGTCCATTGGGGGTACATCGTGTTAGCAATCGTACGCTCAATGTAAAGAATCAAGTTGTTCAGCCCCTTTAAATGGACAAGATCCTCGATAAACCGATTTAAGATGGCATCCATATCCGCCCTGCGTCGTTGGAAAACGTGATCGATCTTCGGCTGAATCAGGCGCAGGTAAAATGTGAAGGCAACAAGACTCATAGTCCAGAAAACGATCTGCAGAAATACCGAGTCCTTCATCATGGAAAAAACCAGACGGTACAACAAAAGGATCGGGACCGTGATGACTGAAAACGACAGCACCCAAAGGATCGTCTTATGCAGGACCGTCTCAATATCCATTAACTTATAGCGCACGATAGAATAAGCCATGATCGACAAAAATAAAAATACGGATAAGCTGCCGAAGGGATACAACGGGACGCCCACAGTTGCCAGAAAGTCGATAGACCCTCCGATCGCCCCGAATATGAACGCGATGATGATAAATTTGGCTTGCTTTTTCTTTATGGGGGTCGTTTCATTCTTGTAGGATCTAATGAAATTGAGAAATGCCAAAAACAACAATATGGCATACCATATCAGAAATAATTTCTCAATGATCTCTCCCTTGGGATAAAACCCCCAAGGATAATCGAACATCTCCCTAACAAAGAAAGGCGTTGAGATGCAGATGAGGTAAAAGCCTAAAGCAATGAGATAATTTGCGCAAATGAACTTTATGCGGCCGGTCAGTGTCTTTTGTTCAACGGCCACGGAAAACAGATATACGCTGGGGCATATAAAAATAACGCCCAGCCAGCAGTAATAACGGGACCATAAAAGTGCGATTGTCCCATTAACGACGGAATACATAAAACCGACGCCACTCAGCCAAATCCCCGCGCAGACCGTCACGATCGCGAACCCAAAATTCAATGGAGACTTTCGGTTCTGGATATAAACAAAAAGGGCTTCCGCCGTGATCAGAATGCCGGTGATAAAAAATGGAACGGCATGCCAATTCAAATAATAATTAGACGGTAAGAATAGCTGGCCAATGTTCATTTCTCTTTATTCAGTATTTAGAAGGAAAAAACTCAATCAAAAAAGGATCGATCATGAAAATATCCCGCATACGGATACAGCGTTTTCCGTTTCTCATGAATTCCCTGACCTTATCACGCTTCGGGTACGACTCATAAGGATACTTGGCCTTACCTGGATCCTGCTCTCTTGTGCTTACAGGCCCTTCCCTGAACCAATCAAGGACCTGCGGGATCAGTTGGGCTCCCCGCAGCCATTGGCGTATGTTCAGCGAAAAAACCGTATCGCCGGGCTTGATTCTTATTTTCTCCTGGTAAACAATTTTTCCCGTATCGATACCCTTATCGATAAGATGAGCCGTAACTCCCGTTTCTTTAACGCCCTGATACAGCCCCTCAAATGCCGCATCAAGACCGCTAAAATCCGGAAGGTAAGAATTGTGTATGCCAACCGCCCCGTACCGGAATTTTTTGCATGTCCGGTATCTTAATATTTGATTGTTATACGACGAAACGATCAGATTGGCATCAACGCCTTTCATGAAATGAAAAGCCTCTTCGCCATTGATGTCCGCGCTTTTTAATACGGGGATCCGATGATCCTTCAATAGCTGTCCAAACGTCTTAAACAAGCGCCGTTTTCCGGTAAATAAACCCGCCACCCACCAAGCCGCCGTAATGAAATACGCGCATTTTGTGTTCAACATCATATACAGGACATAAGACAAACCCGATTTCTTCATGAGAATATAGGCAGACTCCAGATACGAAAAATTGATCGCCATTCTCTTAATGTGCGCAATCGATAAAATAACACCGGCAAATTTGATATTTCGGACATTGACCAAATAATTCAGCATCAGCAATGAATAAAGCGTCGGGTACGTGATAAAAACCGGCCGTATTTCATTCTTTCCCTGATCACTCTCTTGAGACATGCATTAATCTCTCATTCTGCTGTTTGAAATTTCTTCAATTTTGCTTTTTTCTTTCTAAGCCTTAATATACCCATGTGTCCGGTACCACGAAACGGCGCGTCTTAAAGTCTCTTTAACCGGTGTTGCCGTATATCCCAATTCCCTAACCGCTTTCGAATTGTCGAAAATAACAGAGTTTTTACAATACTTGATTCCCTCTGTCGGCATCAGCGGTTTCTTCTTCAACACCTGAATGGAAAGAAATTCTTCCGCATGGACGAAAGCATCCAATAATGGATATGGAAACCGGATTTTAGGCGCCTTTACTCCGGAAACTTCCTCCAAAATCGCGAATATTTCCTTCATCGTATAATGCCTGTTGTCACAAAGTATATATCTCTCACCGATGCGGCCGCGGGTTAAAGCAGCGATATGCATCCGGGCGACGTCATTGACATCAACGAGAGCCCAAGTCGTCTTAAAATACCCGGGATAACTCCGGTTTAAAAATTTACAAATGATGTCGCCGGTCGGTGTCGGTTTATAATCCCCCTCTCCTATGACAAGAGCCGGGTTGAGAATAACCGCCTGCAGACCTTTCCTGCAAAACTTAAAAACCTCCTGTTCAGCCAAATATTTTGAACGGCCGTAATGGCCGGCATGCTTTAAGTCAAATGCCGTATCTTCATTAGAAGGTTTACCGTCTGGCTCTTTGCCGATCGTTGCAATTGTGCTGGTAAGAACAAACCGCTCCGCTTTATTTTCCAAAGCAACATTGAGCATGTTGACAGTGCCTTGAACATTCGTCTCATAAAGATCTCTGGCCTCTTTTTCCCAAAAAGGATAAAAGATATAATCGGCGGCAACATGAAAGACCACGTCGCATCCGCTCATAGCCGTTCTTATATCTTCTAAAGAAGATAGGGCCCCCTCAACGATTTCAATATTCTGATTGTCAAAAAGCGGATCATTTCTTCTCGTGCGCACCAACATTTTTACTTCATATTGAGCGTCAAGCAAATGCCTCACCAATGCCGAACCGACAAACCCTGTCCCTCCCGTCACCAAAACTTTCATTGTATTAAACCGCTTCTCGTTTTATAAGGATGCCCTGTTTATTTGGCAGCCATGATGAGTTCAGCCACTTGTTTTTCATCTATTTCCCGGTTCGCCCAGTAAAAAGGCGACAGCGTAAAACCGTGCTTAAGCCCCATCTTTCGTATTTCGTCGATTTTTTCCAACGTAATATTGCCCCGCCCATAACTGTAATTCTCGAAGCGCCGCTCAAGCGCCAATATGATAACCTCGCAAAAACATCCGTAAGAAACTCCCGGAGACGGCGCGCCCATATCAACTGCGGTATCGATCGGCGACGGCAGGGATGCCATGCCTCCCGAAAACACAAAGATATCCTTTCGGCTGGTCATGTAAGAGATATTCTTCGGATAAGCAAGATCGCAAACAATCGCCCCGGGTTTAAACCAATTGATATTCAGTATGGCAGCGGAAACGCTCGCCGCCGCTATAATGGCATCGGCATCCCTGACAGCTTTTTCATTGTCCAACATTGCTTCGATGTTTGCTTTACGATTCCTTTTCAGTTCGCCCGCAAGGGCACGCAAGTTGGATTTTGTCCTGCCGGTGATCGTAACCTGTTTCGCCTTCAAAGCGAAAGCGCGCGCGCAGGCCGCCCCGATATCACCCGTCCCCCCAACAACCGCAATTTTTAGATCCTTCAAATCCTTCCTCAAAAGCTGAGCGGCTTTCTCCACCCCATCAATAGCTAAAGCCGCTGTAAAGGTATTGCCCGTCGTAATGGGAATATCCACTTCTTCTCTAATTTTTGTTCCAAACCTTTCACCCACGATCGAGGTAAATCCACCCAACGTGACAATTCCCATGCCGAATTTCTCCGCCAATCTGCAGGCATAGACAACTTTTGAATAAACCGCCTCAATATCGTGAGCAACCATGTCAGGGATAAACGTACAGAGTATAATTTTCCCTCGTGTCGTTTCGCCGGTTGCGGATTTAAACTCATCCATTTCATACATCTTAAAGGAAGGCGCTATGCCGAATAGCCCCTTTAAAAATTCCTGCGAAGGAATCTTAAAATTGGGATTCAGCATCTTTAAGTTTCGCTCCAGCTGAGCAAAATTATAAGGATGTCCCAAGATAGCGAAACCGGCTACTTTATCGGCATTACCATCCTTGAGACTTGTGTATTTAACCGATATGAGACGGCGCTCCAAGGCATTGATAATAGCTATAAAATTCTTGGTCACTATTTTTTTCACATAATCATCAGCAAATTCTTTTATCGCCGGTATCCCAACATTTAAATAAACATCAACATTTAGCTGCGTGCCCTCTTTGTGGTCCTGAAACTGCCATGTCCCGCGGAACTCCTCCAGGTCGCCTTCAACAGCACGAAAATGGATGGCATGATCACGCAGGGCAATCGTGTCTTCCTCCACCCAATTAATAGGGATACCATCAGCCAGGATTCGCCATTTTGTTTTTACCACATTCCGCGTCTTTTGGAGAATAGAGACCTCTTGGATCGTAGATACATCGCGAGAAAATTCCGAGATTTTAGTCAGCAGACGGATGACCCGCCATTTAGAAGCAGCCACAATCCTAGAAATCCTTATATGAGTTAAGTCCTTTGCGTCCATTGCTTGTCTCCTTAGTCTTGGCGCGTTTTTGAACTAAAACTTATAACTGAACGTCACCAATCCCATATGCGTCACCTGTTCATATTCCCCATCGATTGTAGCGTTGCTGCCGCTGCCAACCTCATTATCTATGGTCCTATCCTCGAATATAAAAGCCGAATATGCCATATCGATAGCAGAATTTTCTGTCAGGTCATAGCCAAAACCGGCCGTGACCCCATGCGAATTTGCATCAGGCAAATTCGGTTCCCAGTTTTCCTCAGGGATTGGGGTTGTGTGATAATAATATCCGCCTCTTAGCTTTAAACGTTCACTCAAGCCGTATTCAACACCAAAACAAGCGGACCAGACATCCCGCCAATCGCGGCTGGCCGGATTGCCGTTATTTAAGACCGCCGACTGGTCCTCCGTTAAGACCTCCGTGAATTCGATCCACTCCTGTTCGATACTGGACCAATCCATCCATTCCACGTCAAAGTTGAATGTCCATTTATTATCAGGCTGGAAACTGTATCCTAAAACAGCACTTTGAGGAAGTTCAGATTGAACGGCAATTTTTGTTTCCCACTCAGACGCGCCAAATTTGGCCAAATAATTGGTCGCCGGCGCGGCATTTAATCCGTGCAAATACACTTTTCCCCTGTACTTTTCCTGGATTGAGCTCCTGTACATCAAGCCGAACTGATGACGCTCATTAAGCTTAAAAAGCGTGGCTAAACGGTATCCCCACCCGGAAGCTTTCCCTTTGAGATTGAAATCTCCGTCAGCAAAGCCGGGTTGCCATAATTTTTTGCTTTTATTGGCAACCGAATAATCATTGTCAACGCTGAGCGCGAATGACCACTGGTCGTTGGCTTTGAAAGCTCCCGTGATCATCGTGTCTAAATTTTTCACGTCCGATTCGGTCGCGACATATTTCGCGAAACTGTCATCCGCCCATGCCGTGCCCGTTCCCCAACTGGACATGCCGCCAAGGCCGAAAACAAAATCATCCAAGCCAAAGTCGCTAACCAAATAGAGATGCGGAATCAGGAAATTTTGCCGCACCATTTGCGACTCATTACCGGCAAAATCCGTATATTTAACGGACGGCGCCAGAACGGAAAATCCGGCAGAGAGATGATTTTTGCCTTTAATCTGCGTTAAACCGGCCGGATTATAGTAGATTGCGGCTGGATTATTCGCCTCTCCGACAAAGGCGGTTCCCTTGCCAAAGGCTTCGGCATCCGGCAGTTCAACTCTGTAACCGCCTGATCCCGCGGCAAACGTGTTACCTGCCATGGCAATAACGACCCCTACCGTGATGCTTATGATTTTCTCCCATTTTGACCACATACCTTCCCCCTTTTTGAATTGTTTATATTTTATAAGCCCATGGGCTAAAACACAGTTCTCTCCGAATATAACGCTAACTCAAGTTGGTTCAATAGCATGGCCCTAAATTAATATTAATCTGCATATTAAAATTTATAACAACCGTAATTAGTTTGCTATTTATTATGTTATATAAATAAATTTGGGTCAATTACTATTAGGGATTTCTCGCTAAGAAGGAGCACAACATGCGGCTTCTGAACGCTAATGAGATTTAGCGTGAATATGTGCGAAAATAAGAATTTGCTAGAAAGGCAACTGGTCGATATCCTGGGGAGTTCTTATGCTGTAAACATTCAATTTGGGATTGATTTTGCGGATCAGGCCTTTTAGGACATTGCCCGGGCCGATTTCGATGAAATCATTAACTCCCTGACCGGCAATATATTGGATGGATTTGACCCATTGGACGGACGACGTGATTTGTTTGGCAAGATTATCGCGGATCACTTCCGGTTTATCCGCCGGCCGGCCGTCAACATTGCTCACAATCGGGAACCGCGGGGTTTGAAAGTTGACGCCTTTAAGCACCTCTTTGAATTTTGCGACTGCCGGCTGCATGAGGCTCGAATGAAACGCGCCGCTAACATCAAGCGGGATTACGCGTTTGGCTCCCCTCTCTTCGATAATCTTTGATGCGTGAGCCACTTTCTCGGTCTCTCCAGTAATGACAATCTGCTCTGGAGAATTGAAATTGGCGACTTGCGCTCCTGTTTCAAAACAGATTCGGATCAATTGATCGCGGTCAAAACCAATCACGGCCGCCATTGAGCCTCTCTTCAATTTTGTGGCCTCTTCCATAAACGCCGATCTGCGCTCGACTAATTTAAGCGCTTGCGGAAAAGGAAGCCCTCCGGCAGCAGCAACAGCCGTACACTCGCCGAGGCTCAACCCGCAGGCGAACCGAGACTCAATATTTTTAAATTTGGGATGTGCTTGGAAAGCATGAAGTGCCGCAATGCTGTAGGTAAATATGGCTGGTTGGCAGTACGCCGTTGAGGTTAACTGTTCCTGAGGCCCGTTGAAAATAACATCTGTTAATCCGCCGATCACCCGATCGGCTTCATCAAAAACCCGTTTGGCCTCCGGCGATGTTTCATAAAACTCTTTTCCCATGCCGACGGTTTGCGCGCCCTGGCCGGGAAACACGTAAGCGGCTTTTATCACGTTCCCTCGCTTAAAATTTAACGACATTTGCCGCGCTGACCAATCCCGCGCCAAAAGCCACCAACACGACGTTGCTGCCGCGTTTGATCTTTCCGCGTTCAATGGCTTCATAAAGGGCTACTGCCGTCGAGGCGGAAGACATGTTGCCGTATTTGTCGATATTGACAAAAATCTTGCTCTTGGGTAATTTCAACTTTCTCGCGACCGCGCTAATGATCCGGTCATTGGCCTGGTGCGGCACGACACAATCAATATCGGAAAGTTCTAATTTGGCCTTTTCCACTGCGATCTTGGCCGCATGGGCCATGGAATTGACAGCCACCTTAAAAAGTTCCTTGCCCAGCATGGAAATGTGCGGCAGTTCCATCGTCGTCGCCTCTTGATCGAGCGATTTCCTGTCTTTGGCGACAAGCTGCATCATCTCGCCGAAATGCCCTTCGGCATGAAGGTAATCCGAAACGATCCCGCGGTTTCCCCGTACCGGCGCCAAAACGCATGCGCCCGCGCCATCTCCGAATAGAACGCAGGTACTGCGATCGTTCCAATCAATATAAGGAGTGATTTTTTCGGCGGCAATGACAAGGGCATTTTTGAACATGCCGCTTTGGATGAATTGCTTAGCCGTCGTGATGCCGTAAAGAAATCCCGAGCAGGCGGCCCCAATGTCAA
>JAFGFL010000075.1 GCA_016931055.1 Candidatus Omnitrophota bacterium
TAACAACCGACCAAGAAAATGTTTACAATACCTTGAGCCATCAGCAATTTATGAAAACTGTGTTGCACTTAAAAATTGAATCTGGGTTTGTCATTTGGTGCTTGTTTTTTGGGATTTCTAGCATCAAGTCCTAAATCTTTAAATTCATCCATCAAGGCAATCTTGCTTGGATACAAACATCTTTTTATATAAGTCTGCTGTTTTCTCGGTCATTCTGTCCACGCAGAAAGTCTCATCAATCGAAGACGCAGCTTGAGCCTTCATTTGATGGAACAGATTTGTATCGCTTAATATCTCCAGTGTTTTCGCAGCCACTTCCTCATGGGACCCTGGCTGCGTTAAGAAACCGTTGACTCTGTTTTTTATTAGTTCAGGAGTCCCGCCAACTCCCGTCGCCACAACAGGGCACCCTTTACACAGAGCTTCCATCACCGAAATCGGCATGCCTTCCCATTTGCTGGTCAACACCGCCACATCCATAACATCCAAAATCTCGGAGACATCCCGGCGCCAGCCGGTGAAAATAAACCGGCCGTTTAATGGCGAACCGTTCAAAAGTTTTTTGCATTTGCCCCTTAAAACGCCGTCACCCACTAAGAGGAAATTCACGCGCGGATGTTGTTCGTAAATTTTCAGCGAGGCCTGCACAAAATCCAACGGGGATTTTTGCGGTTTCAGACAGGATATCATCCCGATAACGGGATCGTCATTCAAAATCCCAAGTCCTCTTTTCTTTTCCGGAATGCCGGCTGGAGACCTCCGGAACTTTGGAATCGGTATGCCGTATGGAATGAATTCAAATTTGTGTTCCGGGGCAATTTTATATTTTAACCCCGTGTCGATGTCTTTTTGGGAGACACAGATGATGTTCGAGGTAAATTTTGCCGTCATCCTTTCCAGAAATATGAATAGTTTCCTTCTTAAAGGCCTTTGATAATCGTTAAAAGACCATCCGTGGACCGTGTGCATAATCACCGGCACACGCGCCAACCGGGCAGCCCATCGGCCGATCACGCCGGCTTTGGAACTATGCGTGTGCACGATAGAATATTTATCTTTTCTGAGAATAAAATAAATTTGCAAAAACACGGCCAAATCGAATAAAGGATTAATCGGCCGGTGCAGCAAAGGCAGGAAATGGCATTGGACATGACTTAAGGCGCGAAAATCGGGCTTAAGCATGCCTTTGGAAGAAGTGATGAGCGAAATGGTATATTTGTCTTTCGGGAGCCTTGAAAGGATGTGGAGGGTCGAAAGCTGAGCGCCGCCAAGCTCAAGCTTGGTTATGATATGGCACAGGTTCATAAGTGAAGAATGGTACAACAAACCGGAATCTCTAAATGACCAATGGTTAATAGATTACAATTTAACGGTATGTTTGTCAATTATGTTTAATAAAGGGAAGCGGAGGGCAAAAACAAATGAATAAAAAATACTAAAAAAAATATAAGGATGAATACTATAAATAATGATGGGTAAACAGGTTTCCAGCCTCTTCGAAAGTCTTTTTGGAAATTGTTCTGTTATTCAAGATGAATCATTGCCCCGGTTTTAGAGGCCAAGACGGGCCTGACGCCTTCTTCCATTTTATCGATATAGGCATTCAACTGCGGATAATCATCCTTATGCGCGCGGATGTAGGCCAAACTATCACTGTCTTCTTGCCGAAGGGCTTTTTCAATCGGGCTACTGGCCTTTTTCAGATTATTTTCGAAATAGGCTAATCAGGTGGGGTCCTTAAGAGAATTATCGTTGGCCGGCGAACTGGATGCCGCGACTACTGCCGCTTTATTAACAGGGGACAGGTGCTTTAGTACCTGTCCCCTGTTAATAACCAATCCCGAAGCCAGTGCCGGAGCATACTCAATCGGGATAAAAACATCTTTGCTGATGACCAAGATCCGGGCAATCCAATCACCCATCCGGTAAAACCACGAGAGGAATCCGGGAAAAAGCCTCCGGATCATGCCCTCAAACGATTCCAAATCAGACAATAATACTTTGACCATGTTTTCACCGACATTCTCAATTGTTGTCTTTATGCCGACAGGGACTTCGGTGTAACCCGCCCATCGGCGGACAATGGAAGGCACCTCGCGCACCCCCTGCCAAAATGATTCCGGCGTCTTAACAACCGGTTGAATTATTTCAATCGGCTTTTTTTCGGGCACAGGCGCCGCTGCCTCAACCGACTTGTGTTGTCCTGCCTCCATTTTCCTGACTTCTACCAGGACCGCCTGCCACGGCGAGTTTTGGTCGGCTTCGATTTCTTGACGGAAGGCGTGCCAGTCCGCCCTTGACGGGTCCATAAAGTTTTGCACGAATTGCGGGAAATAAACGTCATGCCGCGGGGTCAACGGGTTTAACTTGTTCTCATAAAAATGCCGCCACACCGGGTCGTTCGGATCGCCTTTAGTCGGGTCAACCACAATTGCCGACGAAGCCACGACCGCGCCGACAGGATTATTAACAGAGGATATCCCGCCGTCATTCTGACCCGCCATGCTTCTTTGGCGGGGAAGAATCTCAACATGATAGTCGAGGTCCTTCGTACCCATTTCTTCAGAAATTAAGAACAATGGGTGTTCAGGATGACGGAAAGATAATAATGGACCCCTTCTCGAAATATCCTTGAACCACGCGTTCATTGGCTCAAAGAATCCTTTAAGCCATTTCCATAACCGGCTGAGTAATGATGGGGCCCGCCAGAACAGATAAAGCACCTCTTCTTTCATCGTTCTCTCCTCAATTGGCGTAATAAATATCTCAACCCTTTCCCGTTCAGGAACAGCCCTCCGCTCCGGCACCGCATGAACACTCCACGGCACAAATGTCAAATAGATCACACCCCGGGAGTGTGATTGGAGCATTTCTGGGAAAATCACACTCCCGGGGTGTGATCTCTCTATACGCTTTCCGCTATATCCTGCTTCTCCCACCGGCGAGCTGGTTATGAAATCCTCAGATGAACAATCTTTCAGGTCTCCGTGGTTACATGGTGTTGATGAGAAGAGCGACACAATATCTTCATCGTATATATCTAAGCCGCGATAATAAACGATCCGTATTCTCCCATTCGCACCAAGGTAGACGTCTTTAGGCGCCTCCCCGATTATCGGCAAAATCCTCGATCTATCTATCTTCTTTTGGTATAAGAGAAACATCATTATGTCTTCGACAGATATAATATGGTCACGCTCTATCGGCATCGTTCTTTCTAATTGCACCGAGGATATAATAGCTATCGAGCTGTCTTTTGTCTCTCCGACATGAGCCAGCAGACGCGTCAGGAATTTCTGCTTTTTCTCCGGCAGGGTAGGAGCGTCTTCGGCGTTGTGACCGGTTGTAGGACTAATGTGCGCCATGCCGCCGGCATCTAACACCGCGATGCATACCCCTAATTCGGCTTTCAACAGGCCGCCATTCTCGAAAGGCTGATATTTGTTGTTTGTGACATAAATTATCTCCAACGGTTCGCCGCTGTTTTTCTGATTATTCCACACCGGCGAGCTGGTTGGGTTTTGGACGACTTCTTTCAACGCGTCGAAAATCGCTTTCTCCGCAGAAAATTTTGCATCACCGACTGATTTATATCTCTTTTCAATACATCTGGCCGTTTCTTCCCTGGCCGCTTTCCCGAAAAGATAAGGCATCATGGCCAGGGGAACCAAGACTTTTTCCGGATGGACAAAAATCTCCCCGATAGAATCTCTTGGAATGAGCATCTCTCCGGAGGTCAGGTCGATAGCATAATGCGACCCGAACCAGTCCCGGAGATGAACGCTGTTATTCCGGACCATGACTTCAGCCACATAATGGATGCTCATCTTTTCATAAGGATCCGCCTCGAAACCTGCATCAACGGGATCTTGTTCGTTCCAATAATCTGTCCTTACCATCTCATCGGTCCTTATGAGGCTGTAATATAAAAACGGCAAAACCGCCAAAAACATGATCAAACTAATTACGCTCCCTTCGTCCACCCTATTGGCTCTCACAGCTCCGAGATTATACGCGAGGCCGTTTTCGACATCGCTCATGCGAACGACATATTCATGGGTCCCGTTAATCACCATCTTTTTTATGCCGTCTTCTTCGTCCGTAATCGTGATCTGAAGAGTCTGCGCGGGACCCCGGCTTTCCACCGGCGAGCTTCCGTATGTTTTCCCTTTATTGTCAGAGGAAAACATTACGTACCCCACCGGAAAGCGAAGGGGTACGCCATAA
>JAFGFL010000076.1 GCA_016931055.1 Candidatus Omnitrophota bacterium
GGCTTGACGGGCATGAATCGCTTTTTGGACCAGGCAGGCCACCGACGGAAAAGCCGTGTCCGGACTGATGGTCGCCACGATGATCAATTCAACTTTATGCGGATCTAATTTGGCATTCTTTAATGCCTGACGGGCCGCCTTGATCGCCAAGTGGCTGTTGCGCTCATGGGTCCCGGCAACGCGCCGCTCCCTGATCCCCGTGCGTGTGATAATCCATTCATTGGTCGTATCGACCATTTTCTCAAGGTCAAAATTCGTCAATCTGAATTTGGGCATGTAATGCCCAACACCAATAATCCCAACGTTGCGCATAACTCTCGATCCTTCCTCCTATAGTTGAGAAACCCAAAATCCAAAACTCAAAACTCAAAATACATCCAAAATCCCAAATCCACACGGCTGTATAGTTTTTTTGGATTTTGAATTTGGGATTTGATTGGTAGTATTTGGTCTTTGGGTTTTGGATTTCATACGTTTCTTTTTCTTCTTCAGATGGCTGTGCGCGCGACCCTTTCGGTCATGACATCCAATATGTGATGTTCAATTTCACGAATAGTTGCTCGAATAGCATTCTTTATGGCCTTCGGGCTCGATCGCCCGTGGCTGATCATGACAATGCCGTTGACCCCCAGAAGCGGTGCGCCGCCGTATTCCGTATAATCGGCAAGTTTTTTGATATGGTGCAGGCGCGATTTCATCAAAAAGGCGCCCGCAAGCGCAATCGGGCTTTTGCTGATCTCGCGCCGCAGAAGTGCGGCGGCGGATTCCATCAAGCCTTCCGAAATCTTAATCACGATATTGCCCATGACTCCCTCACAAATAATACAATCGTGTTCCCCTTTAAAAATGTCGTTAGCCTCAACATTCCCGTTAAAATCAACAACACGCTCTTCCATCAATTTAAACGTCTCCTTGGAAAACACGCTGCCCTTGCCGGCTTCTTCACCGATATTCATTAACCCAACCTTCGGATTATTAACGCCCAATACCTCTTTGGCGTAAACCTGCGCCATCAGAGCCGACTGAAGAAGATGTTCGGGTTTTGGATCGGTATTCGCCCCCACATCAATCAGGAAAGCAAAATCTTTTAAGGTGGGAATAACAAGCCCTATTGCGGGCCGTTCGACGCCGTTTAACATGCCCAGATAAATCGTCGAGGCCGCGACAACGGCCCCCGTGTTCCCGGCACTGACAAACGCATCATACCCTTCTTCTTTTAACAGATTGACCCCGATGGAAATGGATGAATCTTTTTTGCTGCGGAGGCTGGCGGTGGCGGGCTCATGCATCTCGACAATCGTGGGCGCGTGGGCGATCTCAATACGGTCGCCGGGATATTCGTGCTTTTTAAGCTCTGCTCGGATGCGGTCCTCAATACCGACCAGAACAATATTGACATCAAATTCTTTAATCGCTTCGGCAACGCCGGCCACAATGGATTCCGGCGCGTAATCGCCACCCATAGCATCGACAACGATCTTCAACTTTGGTCTCCCGACTAGTGATCTGCGGCTCGCCTCCCGTATCCATGGCGTTGACAACCTACGAGTCACGGGACCCAGGCCGCAAGCGGCAAGGTTTAAGCTTTTTCCGCCGTTTCTTCCGGTTTAATATCCAGAACCGGTTGCCCTTTATAATATCCGCAAAACGGACACACGCGGTGGGACAGAATCGGTTTGCGGCATCGCGGACATAACGCAAAGCTAGGAACGGTTGTTTTATAGTGTGTCCGGCGCTTGCGTTGCCGTTGGCGCGAATGTTGTCTTTTGGGATGTGCCATCAAAAACTCCCGTCATTTTTCCTTCCGCCACGTTTCATGGCGGAACGAGGCTCGCCAAAATCAATGATTTTTGCGGCCTTTTATCGCTTATGGCAACTACGTGCCACTGCTGACAGCGTGTTTATGTTTACACTTTTCCGTATTGAGATTTGCCCCACACTCGACGCAGAGCCCCTTGCAATCCGGCCGGCACAAAATACATGCCGGAAGGTTCAAAATCAGCTCTTGACGGACATCCTCATCTATCTCAATAAAATCATTGAACGCTTTTGCGTCGAACGAAAGGACGAATTCCGTTGTCCAATCCCGTTGCACCGCTTCCAAACAGCGTCCGCAAAATGATTGATAACGGCTTTGAACCACACATGCCGCTATGACCTCATCTTCCGCCCGCGTGATGTTCGCCTTGACCTGAAAAGGCGAAATAAACTTCAAGACATCCTCATTCGACAAGTCTGCAAATTCCGCAGAAAACGTTTCGTCAAGTGCCATGCCATTTGTCCCGATACGCCCGATTTGAACTTTCATAGGCCCTCATCTTATCTCGCGTTAAAGCCGGCTATTTCTTCTGGCCAAATTTCTTCTTAAGCCTTCGAGCGACAGAATCGGGAACAAAGGACGTAATATCGGCCCCCAACGCGACAACCTCTTTGATCAGCTTAGAGGAAAGAAACGAGCATCCCTCCGACGGCATAAGAAAAACCGTCTCGATATTATCATCAAGGCGGCGGTTGGTCAGAGCCATTTGGAGCTCATACTCAAAATCCGAAATCATTCTCAAACCACGGATAAGGACATTGATCTTTTTCTTCCGCGCATAGTCAATAACAAGGCCGCTAAAACTCTCAACGCGGACATTATCGATGCCTTTAGCGACCTCTTTGACCATTTCCAGGCGCTCTTGTGTATTAAAAAGGGTGTTTTTATGCGTACTCTCGGCCACCGCCACAACAACCTCGTCAAAGGCATGGGAAGCGCGCTTGATGAGATCAACATGTCCGTATGTCACGGGATCAAAACTGCCAGGATATATGGCTGATCGGCCCACAGAGGAATTCCTTATCAAAGCTACATATAATAATAATACTATTTATATATTGAAAAAACAGTATTTCCGTACTTTTTTGTCCTAAAAACAAGAAATCTACCTTGTTTTTCAGGTAGAATCTCTTTTTTTTCATGCTGGATGACAACCGTGCAATTGGGCTGTAATATATCATAGCCC
>JAFGFL010000077.1 GCA_016931055.1 Candidatus Omnitrophota bacterium
ATAAAAACCGGACATTTCTAATTTGGTTAAACTAGGACATTTCTATTTTGGCTTGACATGCCCGTATCCTTATATTGACAACGATGGTTGATTTCGGTAGAATCATGTCCTAATCAGACATTAAAACAGAGAAATTATGCCAAAAACAATGTACAAAAAAATTTGGGATCATCATTTGGTGCGCAAATCGAAGAATGATACAGCGCTTATTTATGTCGATTTGCACCTTGTCCATGAGGTCACCAGCCCCCAGGCCTTTGAAGGATTGCGCATGACCGGCCGTAGCGTGCGTTGTCCCGGAAAGACCTTTGCGACCATGGACCACAACGTCTCGACAAGGACAAAGGATATTAACCTGGTCGACAAGATGTCCCGTGTCCAAATGGAGACCCTGGCCAGGAATTGCAGGCAATTCGGCATAACCGTATTTGATTTCGCTGATAAGGACCAAGGGATCGTGCATGTGATCGGCCCCGAATTGGGGATCACGCAACCCGGAATGGTGATTGTGTGCGGCGATTCGCACACATCCACGCATGGGGCATTCGGTTCCTTAGCCTTCGGCATCGGGACTTCTGAGGTCGAGCATGTCCTGGCGACCCAAACATTGCAGCAGGATATCGCCAAGACATTCTTAATCAATGTTGATGGACGGTTAGGTCATGGGGTTGCTGCAAAGGACATCATTCTCTATATTATCGGTCAGATTGGGACCGCTGGGGCAACAGGCTATGTGATCGAATATGCCGGCAGCGCGATCCGCGATTTATCCATGGAAGGCCGGATGACGATTTGCAACATGAGCATTGAGGCCGGGGCCAGGGCGGGAATGATCGCGCCTGACGAAAAGACATTTGCATATGTTAAAGGCCGTGATTTTGCGCCGAAAGATGGACGTTGGGAAGATGCTTTAGCTTATTGGAAGACTTTGCCAAGAGATACCGGGGCAAAGTTCGATAAAGTTTTAAATATCAAAGCAGAGGACATTAAACCACAAGTGACGTGGGGGACCAGCCCGGGCCAGGTCGTTTCGATCGAAGATCGTGTGCCGGCTCCGGAGAGTTTTACAGATCCCGTTGCGCAGTCAGGAGCGCGAAATGCGCTTAAATATATGGACCTGAAACCGGGAACACCGATGGAAGGGATCAAGGTCGATAAAGTGTTTCTGGGATCGTGCACCAACGGCCGCATTGAGGATTTCCGCGCTGCCGCAGAAATCGTCAAAGGCAGCAAGGTCAAAAGTGCGGTCCAGGCGATCGTTGTGCCCGGGTCCGGGAGGATCCGTCGTCAAGCAGAAAAAGAGGGATTGGACAAGATATTCAAGGATGCCGGTTTCGAATGGCGTTTTGCCGGCTGCTCGATGTGCTTGGGGATGAACGACGATCAGTTAAGGCCAGGCGAACGATGCGCCTCTTCAAGCAACCGGAATTTCGAAGGACGCCAAGGGCCCGGAAGCCGCACGCATTTGATGAGCCCGCAGATGGTTGCTGCGGCGGCCATCACAGGCCAAATTACTGATGTCCGCAAAATGATAAAGAAAAGCAAAATATGATGGAACTGTTCACTAAACATACTGGAGTCGCCGCGCCATTGGACAGGGTTAACGTGGATACCGACGCCATTATCCCAAAGCAATTCTTAAGAAAGATCGAAAGGACAGGGTTCGGCGCGCATCTGTTCCACGAATGGCGATACACGGATTATGAGGGGACAACTGAAAATCCCGATTTTATCCTTAACAAAGAGCCCTATCACAAAGCAACGGTATTGCTGGCGCGAGATAATTTCGGGTGCGGATCGAGCCGCGAGCATGCCCCGTGGGCGCTTTCGGATTATGGATTCCGCGTCATTATTGCCCCGAGCTTTGCCGATATTTTTTATAATAATTGTATCAAAAACGGCATATTGCTGGTACGATTAAAGTCAAGTGAGCTTGATGCACTGTTCCGGCAGGTTGAAAGGGATCCCGGCGTCAAGGTCACGGCCGATTTGAAAAAGCAAATTGTTGTCGGCCCTGACAAGAAGCAGTACGCCTTTGATATCAATTCATTTGCCAAGACATGCCTGTTAAAAGGACTTGATCAGATCGGATGGACGCTGCAGTTTGAAGATAAGATATCGGCGTTTGAAGAGAAGATGCGAAAAGAAAAACCTTGGTTAAACCAGGTGTAGGGACAGGTCTAGACCTGTCCGTATCGGATGTATATCAATTCATTAATGCCATGAGCGGCAATACCTTTGGACAAGTTTTTAAAGTGACGACATATGGGGAAAGCCATGGGCCTGCCGTGGGGGTTATCATTGATGGCGTGCCGCCAAATCTTTCTTTATCTGAGCCTGATATCCAATTTGACTTGGATCGCCGGCGTCCCGGGCAAAGCAAGGCAACAAGCCAACGCCAAGAGAGCGATGAGGTTGAGATCCTTTCCGGCGTTTTTGAAGGCAAAACGACCGGAACGGCGCTGGCCATGATCATCCGCAATAAGGACCAACGCTTAAGCGATTATTCATCCATCAAAGATGTCTTCCGCCCAGGTCACGCTGATTACACTTACTTCATGAAATATGGCAACCGGGATTACCGGGGAGGAGGCCGGGCTTCGGGGCGCGAAACGCTCTCCCGCGTGGCCGCAGGCGCTATTGCGAAAAAAATATTAAGGGAAAAGGGAATCAACATTGTCGCCTACACGATCGCGGTAGGTGACGTCCGTGCGAAAACAAAAGACTTTACCGTGATCGAACGCAATTTGGTCCGCGCGGCGGATATGGAAGCCGCAAAGCGCATGTTGGAGAAGATCGAAGAGGCGCGGAAGAATTGCGATTCCGTAGGAGGCGTAATTGAAGCCCTCGTTCACGGATGTCCTTCGGGATTAGGAGACCCTGTTTTTGACAAATTAAACGCGCGTTTATCTTATGCCCTGATGTCCATAGGTGGATTAAGGGGCATCGAATTCGGGACCGGATTCAAGGCCGCTGAAATGCTTGGGAGCCAGCACAATGACCGGTTTTTTATGGATGGGGACAAGATCCGGCCCAGGACCAATCATGCGGGCGGCATATTAGGCGGCATTTCAACAGGAGAGGATATTATCCTGCGGGTGGCTGTCAAACCGACCTCCTCGATTGCGCAAAGCCAGCAGACGGTAACATCCGAAAAGAAAAGTACGACTATTGATATCAAAGGGCGCCATGACCCTTGCCTTTGCCCCCGCATTGTCCCTGTGGTGGAGGCCATGATCGCGCTGACTTTGGTTGATGCCTTGATGCTCCAAAAGACAATCACAGATTAACACCGATCCCTCTGTCCATCTATGCAGAACTCCATTGAAGGAAGAATTGTTCTGATTACAGGCTGTTCCAGCGGATTCGGCCTTCAGACAGCAGCCCACCTTGCCTCGCGCGGATGCAAAGTCATCGCCACCATGCGGAATTTGGAAAAACAAAACGCCTTGTTAAGCGAAGTTCAGCGACGGGGAGGAGAAGTGGAGGTCTGTCGGCTGGATGTGACGGACAAGAATTCCATCAAGGAAACAATCACGGAAATCGCGGCGAAATACGGTTATGTGGATGCCCTGGTCAATAATGCGGGCATCGGATCTCTTGGATTTTTTGAGGATTTGGCCGATGAAGAAATTCGGCAGATGATGGACATAAACTTCTTTGGCGTGCAGAACGTGACGCGGCAGGTGATCCCGATGATGCGCCACCGCAAACAGGGAAAGATTATCAACATCTCCAGCGTTTCCGGATTTTCCGCGTCTCCCGCCTTCGGCTCGTATAATGCCAGTAAATGGGCGCTGGAGGCGTTTAGCGAAAGCTTGCGTTACGAATTAAGGATGTTCGGGATCGATGTCCTTTTAATTGAACCGGGCGTCTACAGAACAAATCTATTTTATGAGAATTCTCATTTCGCGCGCCATTACGATAACCCCGAAAGCCCGTATTATCCCCTGTCGCAATATATCAAGAAAAGAATTATGGAATATGTCGAAGACTGCCACAAGGACATCGAAGAGGTCCCGGTGTTGATTGAGAAACTGATCCGGGCAAAGAATCCGTCCTTTCGTAATATCCCTGACATTGAAGGCAAGACCCTGTATGTGTTGAGAAAGATTCTGCCGTTTAGCGTTTACAGCTGGGTGGTCCGCACGGCAGTATTCCGCGGATACAAATTTGAAAAGTAACGGCTCTTTAAGATCCAATAGGAATTGGTTTGGCAAGATAAGCCCAGAACTTACGAGAACATGCCCATCCGTTCTTGGAGGAATTCATCCCGGGATTGGCATTGAAGGTAGAGATTGGTATTTTTTTGCTCACCAAGCGTCGCAAACGGGACCGGACCGTAATTGTGCCCGGTAAAAAGCAGGGTATCATCCGGAAGGCTCATGATTTTCGTATAAAGGGTTTTATACATTTCACCGGCGTCCCCGCCTGGAAGATCACACCGCCCGCATCCGTCAATAAATAGCGTATCGCCCGTAATCAGGACATTTTTATGTTTAAAACATTGCCCGCCGGGGGTATGGCCGGGAGTTAATAGGCATTCGATTTCTATGTTGCCAATCTTGATTTTCTGATGGTCATCAACCTCAACAAGGTTTTTATGACGGGGCTTATAAAAAGGCGACTCGTATTTGGAAACGTACGCGGGAACGTCATGCTTGGAAAGGATATCCTTTAGGCCGTTGACATGGTCCATATGCCCGTGAGTTAACAGGACTGCTGTGATTTTTAAACCATTCTTTGCGGCTTCGCTGGAAAGAAAATTTACGTCCCAGGCAGGATCGACAACAGCGACTTCTTTCGATCGGGTATCTCCGATAAAATAAACGAAATTTCCCGCAGGGCCGACCTCCATTTGTTTAAGGATCAAGTTTTCAGGCAGATCTTTCATGGCGGTTTATTATTACAGAAGGACCTTTTTTGCGCAAATAAAATATTCTAGAATTTATGCGGTTGAAACAACTTGACACAAGAAGACAAGTCAATATAATCGTACATAGACATGTAATTCCAAATAAACCTTTTTGGGTTTTTTAAGCGCGACAAGGAGAAGGGCATGGCATTACTTGAGTCGATTTTGATTCCTTTAGGCACAAAAATGCCTGATTTTATACTGAAAACACCGTCCGGTGAAGAGTATGAAGGGGTCACAGTATTTGGGAAGAATGGCCTTTTGGTCGGATTTTTGTGCAATCATTGCCCTTACGCGAAAGCTGTTTGGCCCCGTTTTGTACGGTTGGCCGAATATGCCCAAAAAATAGGCATCAATGCCGTTGCCATCAATCCGAACATTAATCCGGACTATCCGGAAGACTCTCCGGAGCAAATGGTCAAAAAAATAAAAGAATGGGATATCCGTTTCCCGTATTTAGTCGATCAAACCCAGGATGTGACCAGGGCGTTCAAGGCCCAGTGCACGCCGGACATTTATCTTTTTGATAAGCAAAGGGAACTTGTCTATCACGGTCGCGTTGATGACAATTGGCAGGATGAAGCGAAAGTCAAAAAAGAAGATTTAAAAAAGGCGCTTGAACTTTGCGCGAAAGGCCAAAGAATCGATAGAAACCAGAAGCCGTCGATGGGTTGTTCGATCAAATGGCTTAACGCTTAAAATTATTGGATGAATATGATATCTTCAATGGATAGAAAGAATAATTCTAAAACGGCAGACCTTTGGTTGCGCTTTAAGGCATTTCCCGGTTCTGAAAAAATCTATAGGCCGGGACAGATTTATCAAGATCTTCGCGTTCCCGCCCGCAGGATTATGTTGAGCCCGAGTTTTGATAAGGGCCATCATCCTGTCCCAAACGCGCCCGTTGATGTTTATGACACTTCAGGCCCGTACACAGACCCAAACGTTCATATTGATATTAGCAGCGGATTGCCTCTTGTGCGTAAAGATTGGACCTTGTTACGTGACGATGTGGAAGGATCGAACGCTACGGCTTCACATCAAGGCAGCAGGTCGCTTGTTGCGCGGCCCGGGAAAAACGTGACCCAGATGCATTATGCCAAGCGCGGGATCATAACCCAAGAGATGGAGTTTGTGGCCATCCGCGAGGGGTTCGAACCGGATTTTGTGCGCAAGGAAGTCGCGCGCGGCCGGGCGATTATTCCGGCCAACATTAACCACCCGGAAATCGAGCCGATGATCATCGGCCGGCAATTTCTCGTGAAGATCAACGCGAACATTGGGAACTCAGCTGTTTCCTCCAGCATTGCCGAAGAAGTCGAGAAAATGGCATGGGCGATCCGCTGGGGCGGGGATACCGTGATGGATCTCTCAACGGGAGATAACATCCATGAGACGCGGGAATGGATCCTGCGCAATTCGCCGGTGCCGGTCGGAACAGTCCCGATCTATGAGGCGCTGGAGAAAGCCGGCGGCAGGGCCGAGGACCTGACCTGGGAAATTTATCGAGATACGCTGATCGAACAGGCGCGACAGGGAGTCGATTATTTTACGGTCCATGCGGGGGTCTTATTTGGGTATATCCCACTCACGGCAAATCGCTTAACAGGCATTGTGTCCCGCGGCGGGTCGATGATGGCCAAGTGGTGCCTGACCCACCAACGCGAGAATTTTCTCTACACCCATTTCAATGACATCTGTGAAATCATGAAACAATATGACATCGCGTTTTCTCTGGGCGACGGATTGCGGCCCGGAAGCATCGCGGATGCGAATGACCAAGCCCAGTTCGCAGAACTTAAGACCCTTGGGGAGTTGACAAAGATTGCCTGGTCCCATGATGTCCAGACCATGATCGAAGGCCCGGGCCATGTTCCGATCAATATGATCCATGAGAACATGACGAAACAAGACGAGTTGTGCCACGGAGCGCCGTTCTATACTTTGGGGCCGTTGACCACGGATGTGGCCCCGGGCTATGACCACATCACTTCCGCCATGGGGGCCGCTGTGATCGGCGCGCTCGGCACGGCGATGCTTTGCTATGTCACGCCGAAAGAACATCTGGGGCTCCCTAATAAACAGGATGTCAAAGACGGCATCATTGCCCACCGCATCGCCGCCCATGCCGCAGACCTTGCCAAAGGCCATCCGAAGGCCCGCGAATGGGATGACGCGCTCTCCAAAGCGCGGTTCGAATTCCGGTGGAAAGACCAGTTCCACTTAAGCCTTGATCCAGAAACCGCCGAAAAATATCATGACCAGACCCTGCCTGCCGATAACTCAAAAACATCCCGATTCTGCTCGATGTGCGGCCCGGATTTCTGCTCTATGAAAATCACGCATGATGTGCGTGATCGCTTTGAAGATAAGGATGTTTCTTCACGAGAAGGGAAGTCGGCAAAATCCGGCGAAGTTGAATCCTGCGGGTCAAAGGTTTAATCAATATCCAGAGACTGCGTATTTTTTTGATTAGATTTGGAAAGAAGCAGCCAATTGCTGTTTGATCAGATTTAATTGCTCAAGGGTATATTGGCGGTTTTCTGCGGATTCCACGGCCATGTTCGGGAACAATTGCAGGTAATATTCGATTCCATCCATCAGGTTCTTCTTAAACTCATGTACGTACTCCATTTGCTTCTTGGCCGGCTCAATCGCGGATTTCTCGACTTCCTTTTTGAAATAATCCACATACATACGCAGTTCCGCGATAAACATGTGCTCACGGGCCTGTGAATTCAATAAATTGATCCTCCCATAGATATGGTCAACCATTTCCTTAAGCGAAACGATGTTAGAAAAGTAGGCTAAATTGGGGCCGGGACAGACGGCGGTAAAACGCCGTTCGCCTTTCTTGCCGATGCCGTAATTGATGAGCGGCGGCTGAGAAAGGTCATGGCAGATGCACGCCTTTTCGATGATTTTCTCATAACGCGATTGATACTCTTCTGGGCTTAAATCAAGCTTTTTTAGTTCTTCAATCTTCAACTTTTGGTATTGGCGGGAGGCTATGCAAATCGGCTGTTCGGTGATTTCCGTGTTAAATGCGAGGTGACCTTCCAGGCAGGCACTTCCCGGGCGGCCTTCATCTGCCCTGCGTTGTTTTTCAAGGTCACTGTTACTGTTGCGCAGATTGCTGAACGGAACATTGAGCGGAGAAACGTCGCTTAAATAAATATCCTCCTGTTTTGCGTCTGCAAGTTTTTTTAACGTTTCCTCATCGACATTTGTTACTTCGGGGCATAGAAGAAAGGGGGTCGCCCATCCGGTTCCATCGATTTGGTAATGGTCTAACAGGAATTGGTCCTCCTGCACTGTCCCGATTCCGCCCTGGGCCGTGACCCGGGTCTCAAGCGGCTTGTCGAAGCTGATATTCTTTTTCAATTTCAACACCTCGTTGCAGATTTTGTGCAAGCCGGAAATAAGCTCCTGCCTTTTATTCTTAAATTCTTCAAGGATAGGCCCCATCAGGTAACCGTCGCTGGCAAACGTATGGCCGCCGCAATTTAGTCCGGATTCAACGCGGTATTCCGAGACCCAAAGGCCCTTTTTGGCAAGGAACCGGCCCTGGATGATCGAAGACCGGTAATCGCTGACTTTTAGGATGATTTTCTTTTTAATAAAGCCTGATGCGTCAGCGTAAAAATCCTCGAATTTCTCGACATAACTATAGAGGCGGCGGTTAATGCCGGCGGAAAACACAATCGCGGAGTTGAGCGTGCTGTTGGCGTATCCGCGCAGGGCGGCTAAGGCATCTGAAAATTCAGCCGGCAGCTCTTTGCGGTCTGGCGCGTAGTTTGTCCGGTCAAGTTTGGTCATGATATTCACATCGATGTCACCGGGCCTCATTTTCGACCGCAGCCGTTCCTGAAGCTCTTTTTTGGCCCGAGGATCGGTTGTTTCCAACATTTTGTGGTAGAGCGCCTTCAGAGGGGAGCGGTCGGAGAGCATCTCAAAATATTTCGTGATCTCACTTCCGATCTCGAAGCGGGATGATTGGACGGCCTTGAATTTCTTTTTGACGATTTGGTCGACTAAATTCAAATACGCGGTTATCCTTTTGGCCCGGAAATCTTTTTCATATTTCGTGATCGGGACATACTTTTTATCCATGACTTTACAGTAATATTTTCGTATCTCCTCGATCAGGTAATCATCCACCAGCGAAATGACAGAGGATATCCCGTACTGCGCGACCTTAACGGGCGTGTCAATGGAAAAGCCGATCCCCATGACGGGTATGTGAAAGGAATGGATTTTTGTCATATTAGTATTTAAGTATATCGAATTCTTTTTAAATTACAAGCAGGATTTGACAGCGGCCTGTAGGGACAGGCCTAGACCTGTCCCTACAGGAATGTTAACGTAACATCTCATTGATTTATCTGAATATCTATATTAAAATACAGCCCGATTAGAAGAACCACAACCGAAAAATTCAAAACATGGATACCCCATTTTACTTGGAACTGGCCGGGCAAAGTATGGCCGGAAGGCTGCTGCCGAGAGCAATTGCAAAGGACATTTTGTCAGCCGGCAACATAGACTTGATGCCCTTACTGGACGCGGCCTACACGGTCCGAAAGACCTTTTTCGGCAAACAGGTGACCATCCATATCATCAATAACGCGCAAAACGGATACTGCTCCGAAGACTGCCGGTATTGCGCACAGGCTAAGTCATCCGAGGCCGATATTACGGAGTATCCGGTCAAGTCTGATGAAGAAATTCTGCTTGAGGCGAAAAACGCTTATGAAAAAGGGGCATACCGCTATTGTATGGTTTTTGCCGGACGCGGGCCGTCCCAAGGCCGCATCGAGCGCCTTGCCCGACTGATCCGTGAAATCAAGTCGCGTTATCACATCGAAGTTTGTGTTTCGGCTGGCCTTCTGGATCAGGAAAAGGCCCGGGTCCTTGCCCAAGCCGGATTAGATAGATTAAACCATAACCTTAACACTTCAGCCAGATATTACCCGCAAATTTGCACAACGCACACCTTTGAAGACCGTTTAAATACCTTGAAAGCGGCGCGGCAGGCCGGGCTTCAAATTTGCTCAGGCGTCATTATCGGGATGGGGGAAGAGATAGAGGATGTCTTGGACATGGCCTACACGTTGCGTGATCAGAAGGCAGAATCAATACCAGTAAATTTTTTCATCCCGATTAAGGGGACACGGATTACCCGTCGGCCTGATTTATCCCCGGGATATTGTTTGCGCGTCTTATGCCTGTTCCGCTTCTTGAATCCGGAGGCGGATATCCGGATTGCCGCCGGCCGTGAGGTGTATTTGAGGAGCATGGAAGTCATGGCGCTTTATCCGGCCAATTCCCTGTTTTTGGACGGTTACTTGAACGCGAAAGGCGACGAAAGAATAAGGACATTGCGGATGATCAAAGACGCAGGGTTCTCTATCGAATCCGATCATTCCTTGGATGAATTGATAGCCAACGAGGCGGAAAACAGCAAACCGCTATTCACAGGCCAGGGGGCTGAAGCTCTGATAAAGGATTTAAAAGACTTGCGCCCGCATCTCAGCCATGGTAAGTAATAGTTGCAGATAAACAAAAACCCACCTACGCGTTGGGTTTGGTAAGAAAGGCAAATGGGATATGGAAAACGTCGTTATTATCGGATCGGGGCCGGCCGCTCATACAGCTGCCATTTATTGCGGCCGCGCCAAACTTGATCCTTTGATGTTTGAAGGGATGATGGCCGGAGGAGTAGCTGCCGGAGGGCAACTGACCACAACTACGGATGTTGAGAATTTTCCCGGGTTCCCAAAAGGCATCCTGGGGCCGGAATTGATGGAGCAGATGCGCGAGCAGTCGGTCAAATGCGGAGCCAAGATTAAGACAGTCACTGTAGAGAAGGTCGATCTGAAATCGCGGCCATTTAAGGTTTATGCCGGCTCGGAAATGGCAGAGGCAAGGGCATTGATTATCGCGACCGGCGCAACGGCAAAACGATTGAATCTCCCGGGAGAGAAAAAATTATGGCAAAAGGGGATTTCTGCCTGCGCCGTCTGCGATGGGGCATTGCCGATATTCCGCAATAAGCCGCTTGTGGTGATCGGCGGTGGTGACTCAGCGGTCGAAGAGGCGTCCCACCTGACCAAATACGGGAGCAAGGTCTATATTGTCCATCGCCGTGACCAATTGCGGGCGGGCAAGGCCATGCAGGAACGCGCTTTTGCCAATAAAAAGATCGAGATCATATGGGATTCTGTCCCTGTTGAGGCGCTCGGTGAAAAAGTGTTTACCGGCGTTAAAATCAAGAATGTCAGGACGAATAAGGAAACCGTCATCCAGGCCGGAGGCCTGTTTTACGCCATAGGGTTTCTCCCGAATGCCGCGTTTCTTGAAAAACAGGTCGAAATGGACGAAATGGGTTATATTGTCACCAAGCCGGGGACCACGCAGACAAGCGTTGAAGGGGTTTTCGCGTGCGGGGACGTACAGGACAAACGATACCGCCAAGCAATCACTGCGGCCGGGACCGGCTGTATGGCTGCCCTAGATGTCGAAAGATTTCTCACAGAACATCCTGCCTGATATCTTTGAGCAAAAAACACTCAAAAGGTAATGTCAAATAAATTGTGTAAATTGGTCAAGGGTTTTAGCCTTCCAGTTTGTGTTTAAGCGATAAAAGACAGCATAGA
>JAFGFL010000078.1 GCA_016931055.1 Candidatus Omnitrophota bacterium
TCAGCAATTTATTATATAAAACATATTGGAGGTAGGCCATCATGACAAATCAGGATATTACTCTCATTAATGAAAAGGTCAAAAGGGAAAGCGGATTTATTGAGGGGATCATGCTTGAGATGCAAAAAGTGATCGTCGGCCAGAGGGCCTTGCTGGACCGGCTCATGGTGGGCCTTCTGGCGAATGGGCATATTCTTCTTGAAGGTGTTCCCGGCCTGGCAAAAACGATGGCCGTCAAAACACTTTCCTCAACGATCCAGACAAAGTTCCAGCGCATTCAGTTTACGCCGGATATGCTTCCGGCTGATCTGACCGGAACGCTGATCTATGACCAACATGCGGGCAATTTTAAGGTCAAAACAGGGCCGATTTTTGCGAATATTATTTTAGCGGATGAAATTAACCGCGCGCCGGCCAAGGTCCAAAGCGCTCTTCTGGAAGCGATGCAAGAGCGCCAAGTGACCATTGGGGAGGAAACGCGGCTGCTGGATGATCCTTTTCTGGTCTTGGCGACCCAAAACCCGATTGAACAAGAAGGGACCTATCCCTTACCGGAAGCCCAAGTCGACCGATTTATGCTCAAAGTCAAGATTGATTACCCCAACAAGGATGAGGAATACCAGATCCTCAAAAGGATGTCTTTTGTCAACAAAAAGATTGATGTCCGCCAGATTATCACTGTCAGAGACCTTCTCAATGCACGCAAGGTTGTGGATGAGGTTTATATTGATGAAAAGATCGAACGATACATTGTGGACATCGTTGACGCGACCCGTCACCCCCAGGCTTATAAAATGCCGGACTTAAAAGGGCTAATACAGTTTGGGGCTTCACCGCGCGCAACGATCTATTTGACCGTTGCCGCTAAGGCTTATGCGTTTCTGCAAGGAAGAGGGTATGTGACGCCGCAGGATATCAAGTCCATCGGCATGGATGTCTTGCGCCATCGCATTATCGTCAGTTATGAAGCCGAAGCTGAGGAAAAAACTTCAGAGGATATCGTCAAAACAATCTTTGATGAAATTGAAGTACCGTAAAGCAGGGTACAGAGTATAGGGTTCAGGGAACAGAGGGTGGTTTTTAGAAATCGTTTATAACCTGGTTTCCTGAACCCTGAACCCTGAACCCTGAACCCTGAACAATGATTCCCAAAGAGATTTTCAAGAAGGTCAGGCGCATTGAAATTACGACGTCAAGGCTCGTCTCGGATGTCTTTGCCGGACAGTATCACAGCGTCTTTAAAGGGCAAGGCATTGAGTTTGATGAGGTGCGTGAATACCAGCCCGGGGATGACGTAAGGACCATAGACTGGAACGTGACCGCGCGCACCGGAAAACCGCATATCAAGAAATTCGTCGAAGAGCGTGAGCTGACCGTTATGATCTTGGTGGATGTTTCCTTTTCCTGCCGTTTTGCCTCCGTTAATATGCTTAAAAGTCAACTGGCTGCGGAAGTCGCCGCGATCCTGGCTTTCTCGGCCATCCGTAACAACGACAAGGTCGGCATGATCATGTTCACGGACGGGATCGAGAAATTTATCCCGCCCCGGAAAGGCTTGCGTCATGTCCTGCACGTGATCCGCGAGGTGCTTTATTTCCAGCCAAAGGGACGAACGACCGATATTACGAAAGCTTTAGAATATTTAAACAAGGTGACAACGCGCAGATCGATAGCATTTTTAATTTCAGATTTTTTCCCTTCCAGGGCCAATAAAGATGCGGCAAACGGCGGCCAAAAGGATCAACATGAGTTGAATGATAAAGAAGATGTTCTGAAAAAGTCTTTGGCGATTGCGAATAAACGTCACGACGTGATTGCGATAACCTTAAACGACCCTCGGGAAAGACAGCTTTCTGATTGCGGAATTCTTGCCCTGGAAGATGCAGAGACAGGCAGGGCTGTTTTAATCGATTCCTCGGATGCCGCTTTGCGACGGCAATTTGACCAAGATAACAAAGAACGTTTAAAGAAGCGCGAGCGGCTGTTCCGTTCAGTCGGGACGGATTATATCGATATTTCCACGGATATTCCGTATACAGATGCCATTGTTAAGTTCTTCTTGAAACGCCGACGCCGGAAGAAATAAAGATATGAGACAGAATATTTTAACTATGCTTCTAACAGGATTACATCTTAGTTTTACGGCTTTTGCCAATGCGGCAGATAACGCGGAAGTAGCAGGTGAGGGCCTTCGCGATGTCAGGCCTCCTGTTTACTATCCGGCAAACTATTTTGTTCTTGCTGTTATTTTATTCTTTGTTTTGCTTTTAGGACTGGTTGTTCTTATTTATTTGATGCGGAAACGAAAGGTCCTGGTTGAGGATCTGCCCGTTGATTCCAGATTGCCCTGGGAAATAGCTTATGATCAGCTAGTTCAATTGGAAAATAGTTCTTATTTAAAGGAAGGGCGCTTCAAAGAGTATTATTCCGAACTCTCCGGGATCATCCGTTACTATTTTGAAAACCGGTTCAAGATCCGGGCCCCGGAAATGACGACTGAGGAATTCTTATGGTCACTGGAAAAGTCAGGAGAGTTAAAACCGGATCACAAAAAAACGCTAAAAAAATTCATGATATCATGCGATATTATTAAATTTGCAAAACATATACCGCGCATTGAAGAGGCGGAAGAAAGCTTCCGGTTTGCCCGGCAATTGATCGATGAAACGAAAATCGTGGATATTGAGCAGGAACCGGTTCCTCATCGGTAAACTGTTTGCCTATGATATTTAAAAGCCCTTGGATTATTTTACTTGTTCCCTTTGTGCTGGCGCTCATCATTTTTCTTAAAAGAAGGCAGCAGGCAACAAGTTTTCGGTTTTCATCGACAGAAATTGTGTCGGCGCTTAAGCCAAGCTGGAAGATAAGGTTTCATCAAGTTCCCTATATTTTACGGCTGTTAACGATCGCGCTGTTTTTCATTGCATTGGCTGGGCCTCGGTCGGTATTGGATGAAACCATCCATGAGATAGAAGGCATCGATATTGTTTTGGCGATTGACGCGTCCGGCAGCATGGCGGCCGAGGATTTTGTCATGAACGGTAAACGGTATAATCGTTTGCATATTGTCAAAGACGTTGTAAAGGAGTTTATTGACGCGCGCAAAAATGACCGTTTGGGATTGGTCGCGTTTGCCCGAGTCGCCTATACCATAAGCCCTTTAACGACGGATCATTCATGGCTTCTGGCCAATTTGGAACGTGTTGAGTTGGGGATCATTGAGGATGGGACCGCGGTTGGGTCGGCTATTGTCTCATCGGTTGCACGGTTAGAAAATAGTGAGGCCAAGAGCAAGGTGGTCGTTCTATTGACGGACGGGGTCAATAATTCCGGAAAAATGGGGCCGGTGGAAGCTGCCCGTGTTGCTGAGGCCTTTGGCATCAAAATTTATACAATCGGAGCTGGGACGAAGGGCATGGTGCCGTATCCCGTGATGGATCCTTGGGGGCGAAAAGTGTATCAAAACGTGATCATCGAAATTGATGAGAAAACGCTAAGGGAAGTTGCCGATATCACGGGCGGGAAATATTTTCGCGCGACCGACACCGAATCCTTGCGAGAAATTTATAAAGAGATCGACGCCTTGGAGAAGATAAAGATTGAAGAATACGGGTATAAAGAATACAAAGAACTATTCGGCTATTTTTTGATGGCTGGGTTAGTCGCGCTTTTTCTGGAAGTCATTTTGTCAAATACGATATTTCTGAAAGTGCCGTAAACTTATGCATTTTGGACAGTTAAACATGCTGGTCTGGTTATGGTCGGTTGTTGGCCTTGTGGCCTTCTTAATTTGGGCCAAGCGGCATCGCAAAGGGGCGGTTGAGCGCTTTGCGCAAGAACAACTGGTTGATGAGTTGGCAAATTGCTTTCATCCTAAGAAAGCGAAAATCAAGCAGGTCTTATTGGTGGGGATTTTTGTATTCAGCGTCCTGGCGCTGATCCGGCCGCAGTGGGGGTTTCAATGGCGGGAAGTCAAACGGCAGGGGATTGACATTTTGGTCGTTGTTGACACATCAAAAAGCATGCTAACACAGGACGTCAAGCCAAACCGCCTTGAGCGCACAAAATTCGCTGTCCAGGATCTGCTGAAAAAACTGAAAGGCGACCGCATCGGCCTTATCGCGTTTTCAGGCGCGTCGTTTTTGGTCTGTCCGCTGACAGTGGATTATGGCGGATTTCAGGCGAGCCTGAAGGGCCTGAATGTCGACACGATTCCGCGCGGCGGCACGAATCTCGCGAAGGCGATCCAGGAGGCCATAAAGGACTATGATGAAACGGCCAGCGAACACAAGGCCATTGTGATTGTCACGGATGGGGATGACTTGGAAGGAGATCCCATTACGGCGGCGAAAAAGGCGAAGGAAAAAGGGATAAAGGTGTATTGCGTCGGCATAGGCAGCGATGAAGGGGAATTGATCCAACTAAAGCGAGAGGATGGACAGGCGACTTTTTTAAAAGATCGCGAGGGGAACTATGTCAAATCGAGGCTGAACGAGAACCTGCTTAAGCAGATCGCGCTAATTACGGGAGGCATTTATGTCAGGGCCAGCGGCAGCCAATTCGGATTGGATTTGATTTATGAACGGGAACTCTCGAAACTTGAAAAAAGGGACATTGAAGAGAAAATGGAAAAGAGATATTTCGAGCGGTTCCAATTTCCGTTAGCGGCAGCCCTCTTATTACTGGTGGTGGAGACATGTTTATCAACGCGGAAAAAACAAATATGAAAATCGGGATATTTTTTGGCGTCCTTTGGGCTTTTGCCCATTGTGTTTCGGCCGAGGCTGCCTCTTTCAGAAACGATATCAAAGAAGGGAACCGTTATTATCGGAACGGCGAGTACACGGCGTCCCGGGAGAAATATGCCAATGCGTTAGAAAAGGCGCCGGAATCTGATGTCGTGAATTTTAATCTCGGGACAGCGTATTATAAAGAGAAGAATTATGAACAGGCCGTTGACCATTTTCAAAAGGTTTTTTTAAGTGACGATGATGAATTGAAAGAAAACGCCCATTATAATCTCGGAAATGTGCTCTATCGTTTGGGGATGACACAGGAAGACGATAGTATTGAGCACGCCATATCTTCCTTGGAGAATGCGCTCAGCCAATACCAACGGGCTTTGTCGATAGACAAAAACGACAAAGACGCGCAGTATAATTATGATTATGTTCAAAAAGAATTGGTGCGGTTGAAAGAAAAACACCAGCAACAGCAAAATCAACAATGTGACCTGCCGAAGGATAAGAAGGATCAAGAACAGCAGGATCAGCCGTCTCAAGAAGAGCAAAAGAGTCAACAGCAGCAACAAGAGCAATCATCGCAAGAGGAACAAAAGGGTCAACAACAGCAGCAAGGGCAAGATGAGAAGGAAGCGCAACAGCAAAAACAAGAGCAACAGACGCAAAGCGGCAGTGACGATCAAAAACAGGAAGAACAATCCGGTCAGGAAGGGCAGCAGAAAGAACAGCAGGAAAAACCGGATCAAGGGCATGGACAAGCAGGTCAAGAAGATTATAATAAACAGCAAGAAGCCGTGGCCGCGCAGGCGCAGGATACTCGGGAGTTAACCCAGAAGGAAGCTCAAATGCTTCTGGAAAGTTATCAGCAGGCGGAAGAACCGCAGGGACTACTGAATGTTTATCCGATGATTAAGGAAACGAGCCCGGTTATTAAAGATTGGTAATGGACACATGATTTCGCGTTGTTCCCTTTTTAGGTCTTTAAGGATTGTCATAATATTGGGGCTGTGTGCCGTAATTGCCTCAAGTGCTTTTGCGCAAGATATTAGTATTGAAGTTGAACTGAGTTCCAAGAGAATCCCTTTGGGTTCGACCGCGCAACTGGTTGTTACGGTTAATGGCAGCCAAGATGTGCAGCAGATTCAATTGCCCAAGATCGAGGGTTTTGACGTCAATTATGCGGGCCCTTCAACGCGCGTTTCCATCGTTAACGGCCAATATTCAAGCTCAAAGGCGTTTACCTATTCATTATTCCCGCTTAAAGTAGGACAATTTAAGATCCCTTCTTTTGACGTGATCGTTTCCGGAAAGACGTTTAGGGTAGATCCTGTTTCCCTTGAAGTTATCGAAGGGGAAAGTCAAACAGCGCAAGGAGCCGGGCAACAGGTGGCTCTCGAAGACAAGATCTTTATGGTATTAAAAACTTCCAAGAATGAAGTCTATCTTAATGAACGTTTCCCGGTGCAAGTGTTTTTGTTTGTTTCCGACTTTTCGGTTACCGATATCCAGTTTCCTCAATTTGATAATGTAGGATTTTCTATCGGAGAGTATACCAAACCGGAGCAATATCAGCAGGTTATTGATGGAATACGTTATAGCGTAGTGGAGTTTAAAACGGAAGTTTATCCGACACGGACAGGAGAATTAAGTTTGGGCCCGGCCAAAACGGAATGCAGTATTCTAGTGACGAGATCAGGTGGGAAGCCGCCTTTTGGCCGGCAAGGCAGCATTTTTGGCGATGATTTCTTTGACTCGTTCTTTGGGCGCCAGGAGAAAAGATCCATTGCGCTTAAATCGAGCGAGATAAGGATCAAGATATTGCCGCTTCCGGAGGACGGCAAACCAAAGGATTTCTCCGGAGCTGTCGGACAGTTTGATTTCAACGTCTCGGTCAGTCCGACGGAGGTCAAAGAGGGCGACCCGATCACTCTGAGAACGACGGTTATTGGCAATGGAAAATTAACGCCATTTGAAATGCCGGCATTGCCATCATCGGAAAACTTTAAATTGTATGACCCTCAGGTTTTCGAAAAAGATAATATCAGAAAAACAGAACAGGTGATCATTCCCCAATCTAATCAGATAACACAAGTTCCGGAAATCCGATTTTCGTATTTCGATCCGGAGTTAAGAAAGTATCAAACGATTAAGAAAGGGCCGTTTCCCATAACCGTGAAAAACCTTGAAAAAGGGGAAGAATTTAAGGTTGTCGGATTGGAAGGTCAGGTCAAAACGGCTGAACCGGAAAAACTGGGTCAAGATATTGTTTTTATCAAGGACAGGCCTGGAAATTTTCGCAGTATCAAAGATGAGATATATAGAAACGGGCTGTTTTACTTTCTTATGTTCATTTATGCGGTTTTGTGGTTAGGCGGATTCCTCTATTATCAGCATACCCATAGAATGAAGACAGATGTTGTCTACGCTCGCCGGTTACGGGCGCCCAAGCAGGCCAAACAAGGATTGGCAGAGGCCAGAAAACTGATGGCTGCCCGCAAAGGCGTGGAATTTTATGATACGGTCTTTAAAACGATCCAGCAATATTTGAGGGACAAACTTCATCTTTCTTCCGGAGCGGTCACGTTCGAAACCGTTCAGGCGTATCTGAACAACAATCGTATTGAGCGAAATGTGATTGACGATATCAAACTGGTCTATGATGAATGCGATATGATCCGGTATGCCTCGGCCGACATGGGTCAAGAGAACATGAGCGCAAGTTATCAGCGGTTGGCGAGGATCATAGACCATTTGGAGCGGTTCTTAAAATGAAAAACACGAAATTGATATTAATTTTAGCCAGTCTTGTGTTCTTATTCCCTGTGGGCGGATTCGGCAAGATGACAGAAAGAGAAGCGATATCCAAGTTTGTTTCAGCCGGCATGGCCTATAAAAACGAGGAGTATGAGGATGCGATCGAGAAGTACCTTCTCATTATCGATGGAGGCATGGAAAGCGGGGCCGTTTATTATAATCTTGGCAACAGTTATTATCGAAAGGGGGATTTAGGAGAGGCGGTGCTTAATTATGAGCGCGCCAAACGCTTGATGCCCCGCGATAGCGACCTTCAATTTAATAGCCGTTACGTGTCCTCCCGGATTGATCAACATGACAATCTTAATAAGACAAATTTCCTGAATCGGGCTGTGCGGAGCTTTGCTGATTTTTACACAACGGGCGAAATGGTGATGGTTGTCGTAGGGGCGATCGGCATTCTCGGGATCATGTTTCTTTTGTCTCTTTATTTACAATGGCCGAAATCATGGGCTCGAGGAATAATGATATTTTTGGCCATGATTGCGCTGATATACACCATTGGCATTGCTGTTAAGGTTCAGCTGACAAGAGATAGGGCGGTTATCTTGATGCCTAGTGAGTCGTATTTCGAGCCGAGAAAAGATTCAACCGTGCACTTTAAATTGTCTGAGGGAGAGAAGGCCAGGATGATAAGATCGGAAGCTGATTGGACTAAGATCGAAAGATTGGACGGAAAGACCGGATGGGTTTCTTCAAAGATCTTGGGAAAAATATGATCGTTAAAACTTAACTTCTTATTGATTTTAAAACTTCTTCCGCAGCCCGTTTACTTGCGCCGCTTTCACCCAAAGATTCTTTGACAGTTTTCAGCCGCGTTTTCATTTCGGCGATTTTCAGTTCATCCGTAAAGATATCTTTAAGTTCCCGCGCGATATTCCCCCCCGTTGCCTGAAACTGGACGCACTCCGGAACGATCCGTTTTTTCGCCACGATATTGACCAGCCCAATGTCTTTGATCTTCACAAAAAGTTTAGCCAAAATCCACGTAAAAAGGGATGTTTTATAAACGACAACCATCGGTTTTTGCAAGATAGCCGTCTCTAAGGTCGCTGTGCCGGAAGCCACCATACAAAGGTCGCAGGCATTAATGCCATCGTAAGTTGTGTCTTCGACTATCTGACACGCCAGGATCCTATTTTTCAGATATTTTTCGATGAAAGACCTCTCGATGGTAGGCGCTCTCATGATAAGAAATTGGACTTGAGGAAATTCTTGTTCCAATATCGATGCGGCGTCAAGCATAATGGGCAGCAGGGTTTTGACCTCCTTTTCCCGCGAACCGGGCAAAATGCCGATGGTGAGTTTATCAACAGAAAGGGCCCTATCTTCTAAGAAACGTTCTTTCGTATTATGGATTTTGATGACGTCCATCAAGGGGTGACCGACAAAATGGACATCCATCCCGAATTTGGCGTAAAATTCCTTCTCGAACCGAAATAGAACCAACATCCGGTCAATGTATTTCTTAATATAATAAACGCGTTTTTCCTTCCAGGCCCATACTTGCGGGCTGATATAGTAGATGACTTTTATATGACGTTTTTTAAGCTCCCGCGCTAGACGAAGATTAAAGCCGGGATAATCGACCAGAATGACAGCATCGATGTTGGTTGCCTCGATTTTGCTCAGAACCAAGTCGAATGCCTTTTTGATATTTTTGTAGTATTTTACAACTTCCCAGAAACCTACGACGGCCATTTTGGTGAGATCATCATAAAGCTGGACGCCGCCGGCCTTCATCATAGGACCACCAAGGCCGGAAAACGTGATGGAAGCATCAAGATGTTTAATGGCCTCAACGAGATGAGCCGCATGCATGTCTCCGGATGCCTCACCGGCGACTATGATGAGATGTTTTTTCGGTTCTTCCATATGATTTTGGTGATCTTAAGGGCGACAGACAGGGCTTTTCGGCCTTCGAGCCCGGAAATAAGGGGTTGATGATTATTCTTAATACAGTCGATGAAATGCTCAAGCTCTTTCTTCAGGGGTTCTTCACGCTCGATGGGAAGGCTATGCTTGAGGATCTGCTGTTGGTGTTTCTTGTAAATGAAGGCTTCCTGCTTGACATAATCGAGTGAAATATATGTGTCTTTTTGAAAAAGGCGGATTTTGCGCATGACTTCATCGGAAACGCGGCTCGCGGTCAGATTACAGACGCAGCCATTCTCAAAAGTGATCCGAACGCTCGCGATATCCTCCAAAGATGTTAGGACGTTGACTCCGACGGCTTGGATGTCCTTGATCTCAGCATCAATAAGTCCCAGGATGATGTCAATATCGTGAATCATAAGATCCATGATGACGCCGATATCCAATGACCGGTTGGGAAAACGGTTCAAGCGGTGGCACTCGATAAAGAGGGGCTTGTAGGTAAAATGTTTGATGGATTCAAAAGCCGAATTGAAACGTTCGATGTGGCCGACTTGAATTTTAAGATCATTTTTTCTGGCTAACGCGATCAATGCGTCAGCTTGCTTTAAAGTGGTCGAGATTGGCTTCTCAATAAAGGCGTGGACGTTATTTTCCAGGAAAAATTTTGCGATCTCAAAATGGGATTCAGTTGGCGTGCAGATATTCACGGCATCCACTTTTCCTGCCAGTTCCCGATAGTCAGTCGTAAACTCAACATTATGATAACGGGCCAGCTTTTCTGCGCGTTCGGCTTGAAGGTCACAGATTCCCAAGATATCGACTTTTTCCTGCAATTCGCTGTAGGTTTTCAGATGCCTTGAACCCAAATGGCCGATTCCGATAACACCGATCTTGATTTTCTGCATAATGGCTTCCTTTGAAATCTTTGCCAATACTTTAGTAGTAATACTAAAACATATCTTATTGTTGTTAACAATAACAAATACCTCGACAAAAGTCAATTGATATGCTACGATTCGTGAAATCATGAAGAACTACATAAAGCTGCTGCATTTCTTAAAGGGCCACGGGAAACTGTTTTCAATCGCGATCCTGACCATGCTCATCGCGAGCTTCTTTGAAGGGTTTCAACTCTCGTTGCTCGTTCCGATGGCTGACCGCATTTTTAACAACAAAGAAATCATTGTTTCCAGCCAGCTTCCTGGATTTGTTCGGGAAGGAGTCAACAAACTTAACTCGATTGATTCAACGACATTGTTTTGGTCATTCCCTTTGGTGATCATAGGCGTGTTGTTGATCAAGAATCTTTTTGTATTCTGTTACCAATATTTGATGAGTGATGTGTCGCAGCGGATCATGAGGGATATCCGTTATCGTTTATACGCGAAAATTCAAAACCTCTCTCTCGATTATTTCAGCAAAAAAAGGACCGGAGAGCTGATCTCTCGGATCACGCATGATGTCAATGTCGTAGAGAACGCGCTTTCTTATGGCGTCACGGACCTGTTCCGTCAGACGTTTATGATCCTCATATTTACGGTCATCGCGTTTTCCATCGATCTGAAAGCCGCGTTTATCATTTTTGTTGTTTTTCCTTTAATCGGGTTCCCGATGGGCCGGATCGGCAAGAGGCTGCGCAAAATTTCTAAAGGGACGCAGGAAAAAATGGCGGACATCAACACGCTGCTGCTGGAAACGATTTCAGGTGTTCAGCTCGTCAAGGCGTTTGGCACCGAGCAGTATGAAACGGACCGCTTCAAGGGCAAAAACCATGACTACTATAAACTACGGATGAAATCGATCAAGCGCATCATCGTCATTTCACCCATAACGGAGATCTTTGGGGCCATCTGCGGTGTCGGCGTCATGTTATGGCTGGGGAAAAGCGTGATGGCCGGGGAGTTATCATTTGGGGTGTTTATTTTGTTCTTTGGTTCAATCATGTCGATCATCAGCCCCATTAAGAAATTAGGGAATGTCAATGCCTTAACGCAACAAGCCTTAGCGGCCAGTGAGCGCATTTATGACGTGCTTGACGCACGGCCTACGGTTGTCGAGAAGCCGGATGCGCGTCAATTAAAGGAAATGGCCTCAACGATCCATATTGATCATGTTGATTTTTCTTACGCTGAAGATTCAGGGATTGTCCTGAAAGACATTGATTTAGAGGTGAAGAAAGGCGAGATCGTCGCGATTGTCGGACCGACAGGAACCGGTAAGACAACATTGGTTAATCTGATCCCGCGTTTTTATGACCCAACCCGGGGATCCGTCAAGATGGATGGGGTTGACCTTAAGGATGTGACCTTCCGTTCCTTAAGGGACCAAATCGGCATTGTGACCCAGGAGTCCATTTTATTTAATGACACGGTCAAGGCGAATATTTCTTATGGATACCAGGAGGCGACTCAGACAGAAATCGAAGCTGCTGCCCAGAAAGCTTTTGCCCATCAGTTTATCATAAAAATGCCCCAACGGTACGATACGGTAATCGGGGACCGGGGTTTCCGCTTATCAGGGGGGGAGAAGCAACGGATTTCGATTGCCCGGGCGATTCTTAAGAATCCGCCCATCCTCATTTTAGACGAGGCGACGTCGCAGCTTGACTCTGAATCGGAAAAGTATGTGCAGGAAGCCTTGGACCTATTGATGCAGGATCGGACGGTCGTTGCCATAGCCCATCGGTTATCGACCATTAAGAAGGCCGATAAAATCATATGTCTGGAACAAGGCCGGATTGTTGGCATCGGGTCACATGAGCGATTATTGGAAACGTGTCCTTTGTACAGGCGGCTTTATGAAATGCAGTTTTCTATTGAAGTTTGATTTTTCACAGCGGTTTTATCATTTTCATTATGAGGAAGTCGGGATAAACCATAAGAAAAATAGGCGATTTTAGCATAAAATTACCGGAATTCGATATAAATTTGGCTAAAATATGTTGTCAAAAGGTAATGTCAAATAAATTGTGTAAATTGGTCAAGGGTTTTAGCCTTCCAGTTTGTGTTTAAGCGATAAAAGACAGCATAGA
>JAFGFL010000079.1 GCA_016931055.1 Candidatus Omnitrophota bacterium
AAAAGCCTCCCGAGGCTTGCATCGTTTTAACGGTGTCCGGATCTGTAACACGTTCATAAAGAAGGCCATCCAGATAAAGCGTGACGGAACGGCGGCACAGATAACAAATGGGGCAATGTTTTTTTTTGCAGGCATCTATAAAATTAAAGTATGGATTATGTTTTTCGCGGCTTCGGTTCATGATGATCTGCCCGATACATAATTACATTGGCTTTCTCAACAGTAATCAGTCCTTCGCGGACCATTTCGTCCAAGTGAGGGATGAAGTCGGTTATCTTTTCTTCGCTGTCTACCATTTCGATAATGATCGGCAGATCCTCAGAGAGCCGAAGTAACTTTGCCGTATGCATATGGCTTTTGCAGCCGAATCCCATAAATCCTTTAACCGCAGTCGCTCCAGCCATGCCTTCTTTCTTCGCTAAATGAATGATCGCCTCATAGAGGGGCCTCCCGTGCCATTTGTCCTGTTCTCCGATAAATATTCTTAAGAGTTTCCCTTCAGCTGGGATTTTCATCTTTTCATCTCCTATTCAAAATTATATGGCTTCTCCTAAAAGGATGCCCAAACGGAATAGAAGGAATCCGGCCGCGACGCTGGCCAATACATTTAGGAACGCCCGCAGCGAATCACCAGCCCGGATGAAATTCCCCGTTTCAAGCATAAAGGTTGAAAATGTAGTAAATGCGCCGCAAAATCCGATCATCAGCAAAATTCTCGCATGAGGGCCGAGCAGAAATTTTTCTTCGGAGATCACGGCAAGAAAACCGATGAGAAAACAGCCCGTCAAATTAACAATGAGGGTGCCGTATGGGAAAGCAGTCCCAAATACCTCATAAACCAAACCGGCTAAAATATATCGGGCAAAAGTGCCGGTGATTCCACCGAGGGCCAAATTGAACCATTTCACCATGTCATTCCCACTCCAATTTTCCGCTGAATAAAGCCTCAAGTCCCAACTCCTCTTCAATCCGCAGCAGCTGGTTATATTTTGCCAAGCGCTCCGAGCGTGCCGGTGCGCCTGTTTTTAATTGTCCGGCGTTTGTCGCAACCGCAACATCCGCCAGGAATGAATCTTCAGTCTCGCCGGAGCGATGCGAGAAAACGCAGGTGTAACCGGCTTTTTTTGCCATGGCGACCGTTTCAAGGGTTTCGGTCAAGGTCCCGATCTGATTCAACTTGATGAGAACGGAATTCCCGATCCCTTGTTTGATTCCTTCAGCCACGATTTTGGGGTTGGTGACAAAGATATCATCGCCTGTCAGCTGGATTTTATTGCCCAGTTGTTTCGTGAGGATTTTCCAACCCGCCCAATCGTCTTCCGCAAGAGCATCCTCAATCGAAATGATCGGGTATTTTGTGATGAGATTCTCATAATAGTCAACCATCTCTTCACTGGAAAGCCTGCGGTTATCAGCCTTCAAAAGATATTTGCCGTTCTCATAAAATTCACTTGCGGCCGGGTCTAAGACAATCGAAATATCATTGCCGGCACGGTAACCCGCTTTTTGAATTGCGCTAAGGATCATTTGAAGGGCCTCTTCATTTGAACTAAGATCGGGTGCAAAACCGCCTTCATCGCCAATAGCCGTATTCAATCCTTTAGATTTCAGGACCGCTTTCAAATGATGATAGGTCTCAGCGGCCATTCGCAAAGCTTCTCTGAACGAAGAAGCACCCACAGGAGCAATCATAAATTCCTGAATATCCACGTTATTATCCGCATGTTTCCCCCCGTTGAGTATATTTAAAAAGGGGATGGGCAGACGTTTTGCGGTCTTGCCTCCAAGATATCTGAAAATCGGGAGTTTTTCGTCTTGAGCGGCGGCTTTTGACACGGCTATCGAGACGCCAAGAATCGCATTGGCACCTAACTTTGATTTATTTTCCGTGTTGTCCAGTTCGATCATTTGGAGGTCAATTTCTTTTTGATGTTTGGGATTCTTCCCTTCGATTGCAGGGGCAATAATACGATTCACGTGTTCAACGGCCTTTAAAACGCCTTTTCCGGAATAGCGATTCTTATCACCATCCCTGAGTTCCACAGCTTCACGGGAACCCGTTGAAGCGCCTGACGGCACACCCCCACGCCCTAAGATCCCGTTATCTAAAATCACATCCACCTCCACGGTCGGGTTACCCCGGGAATCAAGAATTTCTCTCGCTTTGACTTTTTTTATGGTTGCCATGTCAGTCCTCCAGTATGTCGAGCAGCGTTTTCGCCTTATTCGATACAATCGGATAAAGGCTATGTGATGCTTCTTTTAAGATGTCAAGGCATTCCGAGCCCTCAATATTATAAATCGCTTCAAGTGCTGTGACTGTAAGAAAAGGATCGCTGCCTTGCCGGACAAGTTCTATCAGTTTGGATACCGATTTCTTTTCCTTTCTTTGTCCTAGAATCCATACTGCGCGGATTCTTGTTTCTTGTTCGAAATGTTCCGTAGCTGAAATCAATTTGTCAGCAAAATCATGTCGGGATTCATAAGCGGCGATATCAACTCCGCAAGCAGGGCAAACAATAACTTCCTCCCTAACTTCCTTCCAGCATGAAGGGCAAAAGAAATGCATTGTTACTTCTCCTTTATAAAATCAGAAATCTCCCGGTCAATATTGGCCAGCCGCAGATTTGCCGTATTCGCTTTTGTCTGCATCATTCTGGTGCAAACGGCTTCACAAAGTCCACGCAAGATTCTTGGATTGCCATGCGAGCGGCGGGCAAGCTCATCAAACCATTTTTCGGAATCCGGTCCTCCCGGATTGATGCCTTCCAGCCAAATCCGCGCCAGCCTTTTTGTCTCATACGGCGTCAAAGGCTTGATTTCGATTTTTTCAAATCCCCATAAGAGCATCCAAAGTCTTCCCGCATCTTGCCTTTTCTCACTCCTAGTGACCAATATAAGCCTTCCATAATCCCGCAAGGCGTCGAGCAATAGATAAAACTTCAGCTTTATCTTTCCAACGTGATCCAAGACCACGGTTAAGTTTTTAATCCCACAGAGATTACTTAAAACGAGATTCTTCAAGACGGTTGCGCGTAATCTTGAAAAATGAGTTTGGACCTCAGCCCATGGAAGATCTGAATTCAATATTTTGGTTTCCTTAGGTACTTTAACCAGCAGGTCACGCTCGAAAAGGCATCCCAAAAGGGCGAGGCAAGTATCTTTAAAAGACGCACATTGCGTAGAAACCAGCATCACCCCGGCTCGAGCCTGAAGAACATTCTGTTGCTTCATGAATTCATGAAGGAAAGCCGTCTTCCCAGACCCCTTCTCGCCCCAAATAAGGACGTTTGTCCCTCGTCTCACGGCAGCATGGATTCTTTTTAGTTCCTGCTCCCGGCCGATTAATGTATCGTTTTCTCGAACCATGCTCCCCCTAAAATAAAAAAACTCCTGCAATCCTCTAAGTGAGAACTGTAGGAGTTATCAGCCACATAGCGGCAGTTTGCTAGACGAACTCCATCGCCTAAAACAAAATTATTATATCGTGATATCAAACCAATGCAATTTATTTTCCTGCTTTTTTTCTCATCCGCGGTAGTCCTGTGGAATTGATATCTCTATATTATGCGAACACCGCGGTGAGTTTAAGGACTGCGGTTTCGATTATGCGC
>JAFGFL010000080.1 GCA_016931055.1 Candidatus Omnitrophota bacterium
ACTTGGCCCAAATATCCTTTTTCCCGCTCGGACATTTTGGCCTGCCATTGTTCATTAAGCGCTGCTTGTCCCTGTTCAGCAATCACTTCCAATTCTTTGATTTTGTTCTCATGCCCTTTTTGCATATTCGCCAATTGAGCATTCAAATCGGTCTTTTCTTTCTGAAGGAAACTGATCACGCTTTCTTTCTTCCCTAATTCTTCGGCAAGCATTTTTTGATAGCCGAGTTCGGCTTCATTGACTTTCGCCTGCCATTGCGCCTGAAGGGCGGCTATCTCCTGTTCATGCTCAGCCTTCAATGATTCTATTGTCTTTCCCAACGCGTCAACTTGGCCCAAATATCCTTTTTCCCGCTCGGCCATTTTGGCCTGCCATAGTTCTTCAGATTCAAAAATCTGCCTGCTCGTGTCTTCCTGAACATTTTTCATCTGGATTTCATAATTATTCTTAAGTGCCGCCATTTGACCATTCAATGACTTGATTTCCTCTCTCAATGGCTGCTTAGCCAGCCTGATTCTTTCCAGGTGTAATTTCTTCATCGCCTCATTCTCGCCCAATGCCAGCTTAAGGCCATCTTCAAGGTTAACGACCTGCTGCTCCCGGTCATCCAGCTCAGTGGTCAGGTCTGCCATGGACGTATTCAAAAATTCGATCAACGACGCATCTTCATTGATCTTCGCTTGAAGCTTATTGATTTCATTAGCGTGATTGTTCCCCAAGGCCGCTATTTGCGCGCTCAACTCCGCGACTTTTTCCTCAAGGGGCCTCTTGGCGAGATTGATGTTTTCCTGGCGGGTCGCTTTCTCAACGGACAATTGGTTCTGCAAGACGTTTAAGTCGCTCTGAGACTGCGCGTATTGCTGCTCGCTTGCTTTGAGCTTTGATGCCAGCTCAGCCTGGCTTTGTTTCAAGAGCTCTATGACGTTCTTCTGGCCGTCGCTCTCCGCCCTCAGTTGATTGACCTGAGCCGCGCTGTCCGCATTCAGCCGGGCAAGCTCGCTCTGGTATTTCTGCTCGACGGCTGCGAACTTCTCGACCCATTGCGATTCGTTTTTCATGAGGTCATCTTGCGAACTTTGGCGAAGGGCATTGAGATCGCGCTCATAGTCATGCTTGGTTGAGATGAATTGGACGCTCATATCCTCGATTTTTGATTCCAGCGGCTTGCGGGCTATTTCCAGTTCCTTCTCATGGACCCTCTGGGCGGCGGCGATGACATCTTTTAGCGTGACGATATCACTTTCAAGTTTGCGGACCCGCTCGCTTTCCCGGCTGAGATCGGACTCAAGGCTAAACTGTTCCTTGCGCTGGCTGTCGATCAGATCTTCCTTCTCTTTTAAGCGGATCTGCAGCTCATCATTTTTACTCCCAGAGGTCTTTTGAACCAAGTCGACCTGCTCTTTGAGATAGTTGATCTCATTCTGCAGCTGCGCCTTCTCGCTCGTAGATTTCCGTTCGAGTTCCTCTTGCTGCATTCTCAGTTGATTCTGGTATTGGGCCTCCAGGTTCTCCAGCTTAGATTTCCATTGCCGTTCGCCGGTCAAATGTTCTTCGACAAACGTGTTCTTCAACGTGGAAAGTTCATCCCCTTTGTCCTTGAGATCGGATAACAATTGCTGGATCCTCTTATCCGTCCCTTCGTTCACGACCCTTAACTCATTAGACAGCGTGGCAACCTTCGCTTCAAGCCTTGCCGCTTCCTTTTCCAAAAGCTTTTTGCGTTCGTTATACTGCGCCTGGTACCTTTTCTCGGTCGAAACCAGTTTTTCCTGCCATTTCTTTTCAACGGCCAGGACATCTTTATCCCCGCCCACTGCGCTGAGGATCGTATCGACTTTATCTTCATATTGGTCCCGCACCGAGACCAGCCCGGCCTTCAATTGCTGAATTTCTTGCTGCAACGGCCCTTCAACCGCCGCAGTCTCTTCATACCGGTGCATCTCGCTTCCAAGCAGCCCTCTTCTTTTTTCATCCGCCAGTTTCGTTTTTAGCGTTATTTCTTCCTCCACCTCCGCTCTTTCATCACCGCCGAGTGTCTTTCGGATAACAGACTTTTTCTCCTCCTTTTTAATGAACCTCACGGAATCAGATTCCGAAACATCTGTCTTGACAAAAAGAACAACAATTTCCGCCATCGAATTATCCGCCAGGACCGAAATCAACCGGGCATCCGCGATCTTCTGGTCGTCACGGACGATCTCGACCGTGTCGCCTTTTTTGACACCGTCATCCATCCCGATCGGGACCATATAAAGATGATTTTCCTCAACCTCGACAATGCCCGGGACCGTGACGGCCTCCTCGGCTGAAACCTTGTGAGAGTTAAAAACCGCCATGATGAGATATAAAGCAACTCCCCAGAAGATGAATGACCGTCTGTTTTTCACTATATTACCCTCGAAAATGGAATGCGGGTTGGAGTGGTTTTGGTTTTTTGTATGGCGCATTTAAGCCGTGTCGTTATTTCAGTTTATTTTTCCCGTACCATGCCTGCCATGTCAGGATATACTTCCTGACCCAGTTGGCATCCTGCGCGTCAGGCGCGTACGCGAGGTAATTCTTAAAATACTTAATCGCCTTTTCCCTATCAACCAGGTGCTCGGCATAAATATATCCCAGATTGTAATTCGCGTTCGCGTCTTGAGGCTTGAGTTCCAGGACTTTTTCAAATTCCTTGACCGCGCGGCCGAATTCCTTGTTCTTGATATTCGAAACACCCAGGTTATAGTGCATGTCCGCGGTTTCATTGAAAAGCTTCCTGTTGTGACGGGCAAGGTCGGCAAACTTCCTCGGGAACTGTGTTGTTTCCTGGGCAAGATACCTGTTCTCCTTTTTGATTTCATCATACTCATTTTTAAAAGCATCTAATTCCGCCTGCTTAAGACCCAATTGCTGCTTAAGACCCGTGTTATCCAGTTGCGAAAGGCGGAATTCCTTTTGCGATTCATCCAGTTTTTTCGCCAATGAACTGTTTTCCAGGGTTAAGGTATTGACCTGTTTCCTTAGATCTTCCAAGTCTTTTTGGACTTGCTCGCGGATCTTCTTGACCTTAACATCTTCGTCTTCCTGCGCTTCGGCCAAAAACACGGCCAGCTGGTCTTTTTCCGCCGTGACCTCCTTCAAATGCTGTTTTAAATTCTCAACCGTTGTGTTGGCCTGCTGCGCCTTTTTCTCCAAAGATTTCTTTTCTTCAACGAAAGCTTTATTCTGGTCGGTCATCTGATCGTAGGCCCCTCTGATTTCTTCGCACCGCTGGCCTTCACGCCTCAAACGTTTCAGTTGTTCAACGGAGTCTTCCTGTCCTTTTTTCAATTGTTCATAGGCTTCCATGAGGGTCGCGTTCTTATCGCGCATGCCCTGTGCCGACTCGCGCGCGTCCTTGCTTTCCTCAAGCAGCTGCTGATATTGGCGGTCCTTCTCTTTGAGTTTCATTTGGCATTCCTGTTCTTTTTCTTCGAGCATGACCTTGTATTCCTGCGCCTTTTTCCCGCCAAACATATCGCCGAACGAAGCGCCGTAAACAGTGCCGGATGCAAACAAACACGCCGTTAGTAACATGCCGCCTGAAACGAACATCCTGTTCCTGCCGATTATTCCCATGACCTTTTTCCTATTCCTTTAGTCTCGAAAAGATTTGTATTCCAATTTGCCGAACTCGGGCCCATAAATATCGTCATCAACCGATTCATAGGCCTCATAATCCTTGAACTCTTTTGTCCCCTCTTCGCCGGGATCAACCTCCCCGGTCGTAACCATGGACCCATCAACGATATGAGGAGTGATCATAACAAGCAGCTCAGAGCGCTCTTTCTGCTTCGTTTGCGTCTTGAAGATATTCCCGAGCCATGGAATATCACCCAGAACTGGAATCCGTTTCGAATTTACGGTCTCTTCATCGCGCCGGAGGCCGCCGATAATAATCGTCGCGTCATTTTCGACCATGACCGTTGTTTCCGCAAGCGAGGTGTCGATGATCGGAATCTGGTTCCCGCTGGGCGTTATCAGCACATCAACGACGCTGCTGACTTCGGGCTTGATCTTCATCGTCACATAACCGTCTTCATTGATGGTCGGGGTCACGGATAACTGAATGCCCACATCAACGAAATTCACGTCCTCGGCCGTTGTCGTCGTCGTTGAACCCGATGTCGTTGTTGTCGTAATATAAGCCTCCTTGCGCCCAACGTGAATACGGGCCTCTTGATTATTGACAACGGCCAACTTTGGATTCGACAGCAGTTTGGTCTCGCCAAGAGTTCCCAAGAATTTAAACAAAACCTCAAATGTCGTGTTCTTTTTTACCGCGCCAAAATAGACTTGTTCCGTGTAAGTGCTCTTCCCAAGCGCAGGCAAAGTCACATCCGTGTCGGCAATAGGAAGATAATCATCAATGGCTGTTATCCCGTAGCGGTCAATCGGGTACAGCGGGTGGCTGCCTAAAAATCCGTAACCCAACAGGTCTGAAAACATCCCTTCCCATTCGATCCCGGTCTGTATCGTGTCCGAGAAATCAACCTTGATGATCTTGGCGTCGATCAAAACTTCGCGGGTCTTTTTGTCCAAGGCCGCGATGATCTGTTTGATATCCTGCATCCGGTCAGGAAAGGCCTGAACGACAACCTGGTTGCTTCGCTCGTCGGCCCATATGGACCCTACGCTTTTTTCATCAAGTTCCCCGCGCAGCCGTTCCTGGACGTCAACGGCAACAGCGTATTTCAGGTCAATCACATTGACCTCGCTCTTCTGTTCGAGGGTCAAAAGAGCTTCTTCCATTTCCTTGATCTTCTCTTGTGTATCGACCATCAAGATAGCCCCTGATTCCTGGTCGACAAGAATGCGCCCGATCTTGCTTTTCAGCGTGTCCAGAAGGTCAAACGCCTTCTCAGGGATAGCATATTTTAACTGATACATCTTCACTTCCCGGATATCCCCGAAAGCGCGCCCATAACGCGCTTCATATTCAGTTTCCGTCATGACATAGTAAATGTCCCCCCGCTTTTCGTACGCAAGGTTATTGGTCAGAAGAGTGATATCGAAGACATCCTGTACGGAGACATCCTTCAATTGCAAGGTGACCCGGCCGCTCACAGCCTTGCTGGTCACAATATTCGCGCCGCTTCGAAGCGAAATATACGTCAAGGCATCATTGACATCCATGTTACGCAAATCCAGCGTGATAGGCTGGTTCATGTTGACGACGCGCGGCCTGAGAGTTTGCTTGACTTTATCTTTTTTTGTGTCTCCTGTGTCGCCGGCTTCTTGGGGTGGTTGAGGTTCTTGAGCCTGATCCGTCTTTTCCTCCTCTATGACCGGCTCATCTTCTTGAAGTTCTTCCTTAGGCTCTTCTTCAATTGGTTCCATAACAGTGTCTTGATCTCTCACGTCATTCTCGACATTCTCTTCAACGGCAAATTCTTCACCATTGGCCTCATCAACTTCCTGTGCCAACGCCGTGCTTAAAATGGCGCTATGAATCAAAACAAATATTGCCGCGAATGCTATTGTCCGAAAGCATATGTTCATTTTTTACCGTAATTCCATTTCTTTACCGTTATCATAGGACAAGATTACCCGATCCTCAAAAACAGCCTCCACTTTAATGAGTCCGTCAATCTTCTCCCCGCGTTTTAGGAAATAGATTTTCTTCGTCTCGACATTCTCCACCATCACATCCGGGTCATCAGACCATCCGATCCCCACGAGACCAAGCCGTTGGGCAAGGATTTCGGATTGTGAGAGGGCCTCCTCTGTCGGGGACGCCACTTCAAATTCACCTTCATTCTCTTGGGCTTCCTGAACCCCAAAGTCGCCGAATTTAAAAATATTACGCGAACGCGGGCCTTCCAGATAATACGAAATATTTTTGCTCGCCAGTTCAGACAAAGATATTTCTTTGTTTGGCCGCGAACTCTTCATAACAAATTCAGGCGTCTTTTGCAATCTGTCAAACGACACGATAAAATTCCCAATCAGATAGGCCAACAAGAGCGCAATAAAAACTTTGAGCAACTTGTTGAGCTCCCTGATGTCCATCAGGGTGTTCTTGAAAAAAGCCCCAGAGCGTATGCTCTCCCTTATAAAGGAAACGCGGCCCCGAAAAGCCGACAAAGATAACAGGTTGAAAGATTTTCGTTTCGTCTTTTTCTGAGCAACGCCCTGTTGCTTCGGATCTTCGATTAGGTCTAATAACTGTTTTTCAGGAGTAGTGGGTCTTTCCTGTGCCATCCGTCCCGCATTTCATTTTGAATGATATCTTCGATCACACCGGCATTGACCACGGACTTATTGCGCATGACCAATTCTTTGAGCGCCTTGTGGCAGAGCATTGTTATCCTTCTCGGATAACCTTGCGTCGCCTGGTGAATTTCAATAATGGCATCCTTTAAAAACAAATGCATCTTTGATTTGTATCCGGCCCTGCGGATACGGAAATTGATCATCTCCTCCGTCTCTTGGAGACTAAACGGATTGAGCATATATTTAAAACTGATCCTGTCGGAAAAGTTCGGGAGATGATTGATCTTCTCGTTCAATTCCGCCTGGCCTAACAGGACCAGCTGCAAAAGTTTGTACTCGTTGGTCTCATAGTTCAGAAGGACCCGCAGGACCTCTAACGACCGGTCGCTCAATTTCTGCGCTTCGTCAATGATAAGAACTACCGCTTTATTTTCGGTGACGCCTTTTTGAAAGAGGAACCGCTCCAGCGCATCCCGGACATCCAAAAGCGCACCTCCGTAAGAATTATCGACCGAAATCTCGAAGTTCCTGGCTAAAGAACGCAGGAAGATGTGCTCGTCCTCAAACGTGGGATCAAGGATAATATGGAATATAACATCATGCCGGGCTTTAAGCTCTTGGATCAATTTTCTGGAGAGTGTCGTTTTGCCGGTACCGATGTCTCCCAGGATAACAGTTAACCCCCTTCTCAGGCGCAGCTCAATCAAAGTATTGGTCAGGGCTTGCTCATGTTCACGGGAAAGGTAAAAATAATTAGGGTCAGGGCTTGTCGAGAACGGTTCTTTTTCAAATCCTAAAACTTTATAGTAGCTCATTTTTATCTGAAAATAATAAAGTTATTAATGACTACTTTCTTATAATAATAAGAATAACTATTAATTAAACTAACAAATCATAAATGCAGTGTCAAGACAAATCACCGATTTTTGCGAAATCTTTTTAAAAAAATTACAACTTAGCGGATATGTAAATAGAAAATTTGTTGATCCCGATCATAGAATTCAAGCCATTTTTTCAAGACCGCCTGATTGATAATCTCCTTTTAGATATTTCAACCTTTTTGACAGATAAATGTCAAAAAGCGGCCATTTCGATCTGTTTTCCCATAAGAAACTCATGCAAAACATATACCAGAACATGAGTTTTATAGTTTCTAACTCATTGCAATATAATATGTTTTGTCTCTGTCTTAAGGTCCTGTTTAAAAAAAGGATTTATGAAAAGATTTCCGGGGGAGGATCTATATAAATTTGGATATCAGCGTCCCGCTTTAGAGCTTTAAGCCAATTCACGAATCCCTGATATCTTTTTCGAGCATGCAATTGATTAAAATATGGCTGACGATCTTTTAAAAATATCTGTCCATCCGCCCGCCTGATATCAAGGATCTTAAAAACACCATATCCTTCGTAAATGGGCACGGGTGAATAGATGTCTCCTATCTTCATTTCCATCATGTCATAAACCGCATCCTTCGGGAATTTCCACACCTCAATCAGAAATTCTAATGCCACGAAGCCCGGGCGCCGAAAAGACTGGCCATCGCTGTTTTCTTTTTTATCTTCATCCGCCTTTTGCTGCCAGAGCGTTGGACTATCTTTAACCTCCTGATAAAATTTTAAAGCTTCATCAAGCTTATCAAATTCCACCAGTTCAACACTCAAATTATTATGTTCATTCATAAATTCCTGAAAGGCTTCTTCTTCAGAAACATCAGCAGGAATACTATCAAGGATTTGTTCATAAAGTATCTGCAGCTGGGCTAAATGCCGCATTTGATGTTCAAAAGTCTCAGTTGATTCGCTAAACGTTTCTTTGACCCACTGCGCATAAAGATCGCGTTCCTTTTTCCAGTCAAAAGATACCTGACTTCCTTTGAGCATTTCATCAATCTTTTTTTCAAGGTCCTTTCTGTTGACAGTGATCTTCCTGCGATGCGCTTCATAGGATAGGATCAAATCATCCCACACGCGCTTGTTTAATTGTTCCCGGTTTCTGGGAACCCCTCCCCATGGCGAACTGAAGGACAACACCGTTTTTAAGATGAAATAGTAGTTGTCCGCGGACACAGGTTCCCCGAAAAATGTGCCGGCAACGGTCTCCTCCTTGGCCGCGCAGACAGAATCAAGTTCAAGTCCGGATCCTATGAAAAGATATATCAAGATGACGCACAGAATCTGTTTTCGCATGACCGTTACTCCTTTAGCGCCCGCTTCCAACCATGGAATATCGAGCGATAACATTTCCCGTTTCAAGTATAAAGGATGCGTCCTCTTCTAGCCAGTCTGTTTTACGTAAATATTTTTTGTCTCGAGAAACCGCTGAAGATATTTCTCCTCTTTTTCTTTCAATCGCTTTTCTTCCCGGCTTGTTCCAAAAACATTTTTTATCGCGTCTTTAATGGGCCCCGCGGGCAAAGGCAGATTGCCGACAAAATCCATATGCGGACGTCCCTGACGGTACTCCGGGATGTCTCTGGGGATCTTTAAATACCGCTTTATGCTCTCTAGATTAAAATCATAAAGGATCGTTCCGTGATGAAGGATGAATTCCTTGCAGCGCTTCTGGGCATTGCCCGATATTTTTTTTTGACTGTCTGCCAATGCGATATCGGAAACAGGATAAAAAACAGCCTTGACTCCGCACGCGTTTAATGCCGCAATGACCTTGTGTAAGATAACATGATAACTTAACCGCAGATCAGCCATCCGAGGGTCACGAGTTTTCGAAAGAATGAGCGAATAATTCAAACATCCCTTCCCCTGTACGACGGTCCCTCCCCCGCTAGAGCGGCGCACAACAGGGATCTGATCCTGGGTGATCTTGTCTATACAAAGATCTTCCTCTTCTTTACTGGTTCTTCCAAGCACAATAAACAATTCAGGCGACTCCCAAAAACGCAGGACTTCCCCGGAGCCTTCCTGCTCGGCCAAATAAAGCAGCGCCTCATCGTATAAAATATTTTCATGAGGCGTTGGTAAAGAAATATCTTTTACAAGCATAGTTTATCGGTTCTGGAAATAATTTGTATGGATCTCTCGCGCGGCTTTGACTTCGTCGGGGCGGGTAACGGGAGTTGTTTTCGGAAGGCCATGAAACGCTTCCGGATGCTCTCGGCTGAGGTCATCGGCCTGAAAACACGCCTCAATAAACCGGTCCATCGTCTCTTTGGATTCAGTCTCTGTCGGCTCGATCATGATCGCTTCCTTAACGGATAGGGGGAAATAAACCGTCGGCGGGTGCATGTTCTGGTCAATTAAGTATTTGGCGATATCAATGGCATGGACGCCTCGCTCCGCCTGTTTTGAGGCCGAAAACACTGCTTCGTGCATGCAAAGGCGGTCATAGGCCGGATGAAACCGTTCCTTAAGCCGCTGCCTTATGTAATTGGCATTGAGCACGGCATGATTGCTCACTTCTCTGAGCCCTTCTTCGCCGGCCATGATGATATACGCATACGCGCGCAGGATGATCGAGAAGTTACCGTAAAAGGGCGCCAGGTATCCGATAGAATCGGGATAATCATAATTCAGATAAAATGTTCCGTCGTCACAACGGTCAACCATCGAGATCGGCAGAAAAGGCATCAGCTTCTTCTTAACGCCAACAGGCCCGGCCCCGGGCCCCCCGCCGCCATGCGGCGTCGAAAACGTCTTATGCAAGTTGACATGCACAACGTCAAACCCGATATCACCGGGACGGCACCGCCCTAAGATGGCGTTGAGGTTTGCCCCATCGCAATACATGACCCCATCGACCGCATGGACCATCTCGGCGATCTTATCCGCCTCCGAATTAAAAATCCCCAGCGTATTCGGACACGTGACCATGAGGCCGGCGGCCTCATCCGTGATCTTATCCTTAAGGTCATTAATGTCCATGACGCCGTTTTGATCCGATTGGACTGAAACGATCTCATAGCCGGCGGTGGCCGCCGTCGCCGGATTGGTGCCGTGCGCCGAATCAGGGACAATGACATATTTCTTCCTGTTGCCCTTGCGCCGATGGTACGCAGCCATCATCATGGCACCGGTTAATTCGCCGTGAGCCCCGGCCATCGGCTGCATCGTAAAGCGGTCCATCCCCGTGATCTCGCACAACAGCTGCTCCATATGATAGAGGACTTCCAGCGCGCCCTGCACGAATTTTTCGCCTTGCTTCAGTTGTGGTAAAAGCGGGTGCAGGTTACAGAAGCCCTCGATGGCGGCAACGGTTTCCGTAAATTTCGGATTGTACTTCATCGTGCAGGATCCAAGCGGATAGAACTGGGTGTCGACAGAATAATTTTTCTGGGAAAGCGCGGTGTAATGACGGACAACGTCCAGTTCGGAAACCTCGGGAAAAGGGCAATCGACTTTTCTGAGATATTGGGAAGGGATCCCGGCCTTCAGGTCAACATCGGACCTCGGGTTTTGAAATCCCTGGCGCCCTTTAACGCTTTTTTCGAATATTAATTTCATGATAAAATGTCCTGTACGGGCCGCACCTGCCTGCCGGCAGGCAGGTATATGCGGCCCCTACGCTAATACTTCTTTTAACGCCTTCACGTAACCCAGAATTTCTTCTTTTGTCCTTTTCTCCGTTACCGCCACAATCATATATTGTTCCATCCCTTTATAATACCGCCCCAGAGGGAATCCGGCGGCAAAACCCTTATGAATCATGGCTTCCGCCACGATGGAAGCATCGACCGGCAAATACACGGTAAATTCATTAAAGGTCGGCGAACTTCTTTTAACTTCTACCCCTTCGATCTTTTCGATCTCCCGGCGGGCGAATTCGGCTTTATCCAGGTTCAACTGGGCCAGTCCCTTAAGCCCTTGTTTGCCCAAGAGGGACATATAGATCACCGACTGCAGGGCGCACAAAGCGACGTTCGTGCAGATATTGGAGTTCGCCTTTTCCCGGCGGATATGCTGTTCACGGGCCTGCAGGGTATTGACAAAACATCTTTGACCGTTCCTGTCTGTCGTTTCACCGACAATGCGCCCCGGCATTTTTCGGATATATTTCTTCCGAGTCGCCATAAATCCGAGGTATGGCCCGCCGAAATTGAGCGGAATCCCCAGGCTCTGGCCTTCACCCGTTACGATGTCCGCCCCCATCGCGCCCGGCGTCTTGAGAATCCCCAACGAAATCGGATAAACACTCTCAATGGCCAAGGCCCCAAGGTGACGGGCTTTTTCGATTACATCCGCGTGGTCGTCAATGGTCCCGAAGAAATTCGGGTTCTGCAATATGACCGCCGCCGTTTTTTCATCCAATAATTTCTCGATCTCTTCCCGGCTGCTCTGCCCGTGGACAACCGGCGTTTCCCGAAATTCGTAATGAAGATTGCTGGTATAGGTCCGGATCATCTTCCGGTAGATCGGGCTGACGCCCCCATCCATGATCACTTTATCCCGCCCGGTAATCCTGCCCGCCATCATCACGGCCTCATAAAGCGCGGTCCCTCCGTCATAGAGCGAAGCGTTGGCCACTTCCATCTCCGTCAAGGCGCAAATGGCGCTTTGGAATTCAAAGAGGGCCTGCAGCGTCCCTTGCGAACATTCAGGCTGATAAGGAGTATATGCCGTATAAAATTCCCCCCGAGAAGCCAGCGCCATGACTGCGGAAGGAACATAATGGTCATAGTACCCGCCGCCGATAAACGGGATGAGGCCCGCGACGTTCTTCGAGGCAAGACGTTTGATATGCTCGATCACTTCAAATTCAGATTTTCCTTCAGGGATATTGAACGACCTCGGCTTATGGCGGAGCTTGATGTCTTCAAAGAGGGCATCTATCGAAGGAACCCCGATGGCCTTCAGCATGTCCTTAATGTTTTCGTCTGTGTTGGGAATATACGGAAACAAGAATTGGGTCCTTACTCACTATCGATTACAAAAACAATGCCGCGATTTAACCACCATTAAAGGTTTGTCTTTTAATGCACTTATTCCTGCGTGGAGGGGAACAACGCGTGCAAACGGGGTGTCCTATCCTACACTTTCAAGAAATTTAGCGTATTCTTCAGCCGTCATGAGATTGGATTGTTCTTCGGGATCAGCCAGCTTGATCCTTGCGATCCATCCTTTATCGTACGGGGACCGGTTGATCAGGCCCGGGTCTTCCTTGAGGTCATCGTTTACGTCAATCACCTCGCCGGACATCGGAGAAAAGATATCGCTTGCCGCCTTGACGGACTCAACGGACACAAAGTCTCCGAACTGTTCCACTTCATCCCCGATGTTCGGCAGCTCGATAAATGTAATATCGCCCAAGGACTCTTGAGCGTAATCCGTGATCCCGATCGTCGCCTCATCACCCTCGATATTGATCCACTCGTGATCTTTTGTATACAACAGATGTTCAGCAATTTCCATTATTGTCTCCTGCTCCTAAATATTATTACCTTAAAATCAAGAATTAATCAAATAGTTTTATGCCTTAAAGAGCCGTCTTTATAAAAAGTGCGCGATACAACACTAGCTACGTTTTTGCTTTTCTGGTCCCCGAAGAAAACTTTCGCGCCCAGAGCCGCAGATTGGGCCGCAACAAACCCAAGGCCAATCCCCAGGCCAAGGCTCGGAGAAAATGTCCCGCTCGTGACAACGCCGACCTCCTCGCCGGATTCCAAACAGATCTTTTGTCCCTGACGGGGGGCGCGGCGGGTCTCCGATTGAATGCCGACGATCTTTCTCTTCAGGCCTTGTCCCTTCTGTTTTAAAAGAGCCAATTTCCCCAGAAAATCTTTTTCAAACGAAACAAATCGGTCAAGCCCGGATTCCAACGGAGAGATATCTTCCCCTAATTCGTGGCCATAAAGGCTGTAGCCCATCTCGATCCTCAGGATATCACGCGCGCCGAGCCCGGCCGGTTTGACATCATCACGGCTGATCAATGCCTGCCACAAGTCCTTTGTCTTATCCCAAGGGAAATAAATCTCGTATCCCAATTCCCCCGTGTAACCCGTCCGGCTGATCAACACGCGCTCGCCCATAAGGTCAAAATAATCACAGGTATAATAATCTAATTTTCCCGCATCTGCAACAAAAGAACTCAAAACATTTAAGGACAACGGGCCCTGAAGATCAATCTTACCCGTTTTCATGGACACGTCGGTAAAAACAGTTTTGTTTTTCAAATGTTTTTGAAAATGCGCTTTGTCCTTTTGGGTCGTCGCTCCGTTGACCACAATAAACCACTTTTCCTCCTCAAGCCGGAAAATGATCAGATCGTCCATAACCCCGCCTTGTTCGTTCAAGGCGCATCCGTATCGGCATGATTTTATCGGCAAATCGCGAAGCGGCATCGTGACAATCGCGTCAAGGCCGTTCTCGACACAATTTCCCTCAATGATAAACTCCCCCATATGGGAAATATCAAAGATGGCAGCGGCCTTGCGGGTATACCCGTGCTCTTTGATGATGCTGTCATACTGCACCGGCATTGCCCATCCGCCGAAAGGCACCATCTTGGCCCCTAAAGCAACGTGCTCGTCATAAAGCGGCGTTCTTTGCAGTTGTTCTTTGTTTAACATGTTCATAGCCACGTGCATCACTGTACAAAAAAGTGACGGACACATTTTTTGACACTTTTATTAAAAGTGTCCGCCACCTTTTTCTAAATACGCGCCCGGCACGACTCGAACGTGCAACACCTAGGTCCGAAGCCTAGTGCTCTATCCATTGAACTACGGGCGCTTTTTCTAAATATAAAATTTTTATGTTTGGATAGAAAGCGCACCGTACTTTTCTCAACAAGAAAAGTGCGGGTGCTCCTAAAAGTCTTTCAATTTATATACCGCATCTTGTATAAAACTTGCATCGGCGTACGGTTTGGACTCGACAACCTTTAAAACGTCCGGCCCGAAATACGGCAAGAACCGCTCAAGGTCCATGTCGCCTTCAAAGGGAGCGAAATGATCCCGTTTGCCCTTGATACCGTGCAGGTGAACGCCAATCAACCGGTCTTTATATGCCTCCAGAAAATCCATATGGGGCCTGATCCCCAATCGGTCATTCATCTCGGCATGGCCGACATCATGCCAATAGCCCAATTCATCCTCGTCATAAAGACCCAAAAAATAACCAATCTCCTGGAAATTCGGTATTTCGATCGGGTAATAACGTGTCTCTAAACCGATCTTTATGTTCTTTTTCCGGCTGTAAACCACGATCTCATTAAGGCTTTGCTCAAGGGCCGCGATATAGGGCCTTCTTTTCTCTTCCCGCAGCTGCAGGATTCGCTCTCTTTCTTGACGGAAAGCATCCGTGTCCTTTTGACCGTTGGAATACAAATGGAATAACCAGGGCGAACGTTCATCCTCGAAATCCAGCGTCCCCGCGTGAATGACCACAACGCCGGCCCCCACATGCTCTGCCGTATCCACCGTAAGATTGGTCCATTTGACGGCCTGCTGACGTTCACGTTCGTCAACGGCCGAAAGCCGGTAATAATTGGACGAGTGCCGGCCGGAAGGCCCGTCATTGGGCACGGGACAGAAATTATGAACACTGCAAACCGGGATCTTCATTTCCCGCAGGAGAAGCTCGCACTCTTTCAATTGTTTTTCCGTGAATGAATAGCTCAGTTCAACCGCATTAAAGCCCAGATTCTTGATCCAGCTCAACCAGTGTTCCATATCGAGATGTTCATCCATCCACGAAGTTGATATGGCTAACATCCTGCCCCCTTTTCGGTAAAACCTCAACCTTGCTCTTGAAAACCGTCAACGGCCTTTTTCACTTCCAGTTCGGCTTTTTCAATCTTGGTTTTGCAGACCTTGATCAAAGAAACAGCCTCCTTGACCCTTTCCGAAAGCTCGTCAACATCAATCTCCTCGTTCTCGATTTTCTCAATGATCTCTTCAAGCCTTTTGACCGACTTGCCATACTTGACTTCTGTCATTGCTCCCCCTTTGTACTAAATATATATTTTGTTCTAAATCTTGTTAATGTTCCCAATTTCGCTTGTGATCAAACCGTCCGCGACCTCCGTTGTTAATTCTTCCTTCAAATGAACGGAAGAAATGCTCCGGAGCGCCTTGCCGTCCTTAGTCCTGGTAATGCTAAAACCCCGTTTGATGGTATTCGCCGGATGGTAACTGTCTATCAGCTTCCGGTAATTAATCAACTTTAACCTGTTATTGCTAAGATATGCTGTTGCCGCTTTCTTAACATCATTCTCTAATTCCGTTAAAGATCTTGAGCGGCCCTTTAATAAGGAAACCGTCCTTTGCTTGATGACTTCCCGAAGCTGGACAATCCGTTCATTATGCCCCTTCAAATATCCTGTTGTGTTTTTGTGCAGGCCCATCGCGTAATTTTTAAGTTTCTGACGTTCTTCTTCCATGATCCCTTCGGCTCCCCGCGTAATCCGCTGCAATTTTTCGTCCAACTCATCCAAGAAGACCTGGATCCGATTCACCAAGAATTGCGCAATCGCCGTTGGCGTCTTCGCATAGGTATTCGCCGCCATGTCCGCAATGGAGATATTGATCTCATGGCCGATCCCGCTTAAGACCGGCAACGGACAATCGGCAATCTTCTCGGCGATCATTTGGCTGTCAAAACAGCTCAAATCGGCAATAGACCCGCCTCCGCGCGTGATTACGATAACGTCCAGGCCTTCTATTTTGATCAATTCATCCATCGCCGCGCAGATGTCCCTCTCCGCCATTTTTCCCTGCATAAGCGCGTTACGCAAAAAAAGCGTAAAAGCGAATCCGCTGCGCCTCAACTCCGAGCAAAAATCATTATACGCCGCAGAATCATCGGCCGTGATGAGTCCGATGCGCAATGGGACCAATGGCAGCTCAAGCCGTTTGTTCTTGTCGAATACGCCCTTTTTCTTCAAGAGCGCGATGAGTTTCTGCTTTTCCAGCGCGAGCTTCCCTAACGTAAAGGTCGGGTCGATACCTTCCACAATGAGCCGGACAGCGCCGTGGGGAGGATAAAAATCAATGGTGCAGGCAAATTTCACTTCAATATCGTCTTTGAGGGCAAAGGCGTTTTCGCTGTTCTTAAGGATTTCCTGGATATGCGCCTTCCGTCCGGAAAAAAGGACCAATCCGATCTTCGCGATAATGTCCTTGGAAGCCGGGTCTTTCTCAACGAGATCAAAAAATATGTGGTTCTTCCCGCGGTTGCGGTCAAACCCCTGGATCTCTCCGCAGATCCAAAGAGGCTGCGGAAACCCGGCGTGGATGACATCCTCAATAAGCCGGTTTAACTCCGATACGCGTAAATAGTCTTTTGTCATATTAATTGGCAGAGGAAGGTAAAATTCAAATTAAAATTATTGAAAAAGAGAATTTACACGCAAATATTCGCAAATCTAACGCTAGTTTACGCGAATTATCTCATCAATGGAATTTGCGACCATTCGCGTTTGATTTGCATACATTCGCGTTAAAAGATGTTTTTCAATACTCCCAAATTTTATTTAGGCAACAACGCTTTATACCTCGCGCAGTCATCATCGGAAAAACAACAGAAAATAACTTCCTCGATTTGCGGCATTCGATCAAGGCAATCCTTGACCGTCTTAACAGCGATCCCGGCCGCTTGTTCCTTTGGAAAACCGTAAACGCCGGTGCTGATACAAGGGAAAGCGACCGATTTGATTCGGTACTCACTCGCGATCTCCATACACCGGCGGTAGCAATTCGCCAATTTCTGCGGTTCATGACCCTTGCCCCCCCGCCACACGGGGCCTACGGCATGGATCACAAATTTCGCCGGAAGCTTATATCCTTTTGTGATCTTGGCATCGCCGGTCTCACAACCGTTTAATGTTCTGCATTCCGCCAAAAGCTGGGGCCCGGCAGCCCGATGGATCGCGCCGTCGACACCGCCGCCGCCTAAAAGTGACGTATTGGCCGCATTGACGATGGCGTCCACCTTTAAAGTGGTAATATCTTTCAGGACAGCTTCCATGGATGAAGCCATGCAAATACAACCTTCCCCTAATCGAAAATGACCGTTTTATTGCTGTAACTTAATATTTTTTTCTGCAACGCCAGGCGGACGGCGCGGCTTAAAACGACTTTTTCCAAATCTTCGCCTTTCCGGACAAGGTCCTCCAACGCATCGCGATGGCTGATGCGCACCGTATCCTGCCCGATAATGGGCCCCTCATCCAGCTTCTCCGTGACATAATGGCTCGTGGCCCCGATAATCTTCACGCCCTTTTCATACGCCTGAAGGTAAGGATTCGTTCCGGCAAAAGCGGGCAAAAAGGAATGATGGATATTGATGATCCGGTTACGGAACTTGCTGACAAAGTCCTCGGTAAAAATCTGATGATATCGCGCAAGGACGATGAGGCCGACGTTTTCCTCATTGAGCGCTTTTATTTCCTTTTCTTCTTGTTCGCGTTTGTTTGTTTTGGTAATCGGCATCTCAAGGAATCTGATGCCGAAATCATCGGCGACCGTTTTGGCATCCGGATGATTGCTGATAATCAAGGGGATCTCGCAAACAAGCTGCCCGGCCCGCTGGCGGTAGATCAGATCCAGAAGACAATGAAGATGCCTTGAAACAAAAATGGCCACACGCGTGCATTGGTCACTGAAACTTAATTCCCACGTCATTTGAAACTGACCGGCAATAGCCTGAAATTGTCCCCCGATGTCTTTTTTCTTGATTTTAAAGCCCTCCAGCGACCATTCGATGCGCATAAAGAACGTATTGCTCTGCTCATCGATATGCTGGTCCGCATGGACGATATTCCCGTTATGCTCATAGATGAAATTGGTCACGGCCGCGGTAATCCCCTTTTGGTCGGGACAGGATACAAGTAAAATCGCGTGGCACATAGGATAACTCCTTTTACTTACCGTCATTCTGGACTTAATGGTTAAAAAGTGTTGGTCTCTGTTTTCGTAACTATTGATACTATAATGTAATAGGTTAAAATAATTCCT